>CANRJU010000296.1 GCA_947631075.1 uncultured Lachnospiraceae bacterium | reverse complement strand
GAGAGGATGATGAGATTTTTCTGTGGCGATGGAGCGAGTACGAGCCGGGGCGGGATATGATTTTGTCGGTGCCGTCGGAGGACCACATCGACCACAATCTTTTCGCTACCCTGCGCAACCGGAATACCACCTGCATCAAGCCCTACCAGAAGGATCTGGATCTGGTGCACGGCGTGCCGTTGGATATCATCCCTCTGGATGGCTATCCGGACTCCCGGTGGCAGCGGAAGAAGCAGTGCTTTTACGCCCTTGTGTACTCCCTATTCTGCGCCCAGGTAGTTCCGGAGAAGCACGGGGGGCTCATGGCGCTCGGCAGCCGGATTCTGCTGGGGATTTTTCGCGGGAAAAAGCTGCGCTATCGGATCTGGTCGGCGGCGAAGAAAAAAATGACAAAATACCGCATTGAGGACTGTTCCGGCATCACGGAGCTGTGCTCCGGGCCGGGCTATATGAAGAACTGGCACGACAAGAGGTGGTTTGCCTCTTATGTGGAGGTGCCCTTTGAGGATGAACGGCTGCCGATTCCGGTGGGACATGACGAGTATCTGAGGACGGTGTTCGGCGATTTCCGCAAACTGCCGCCGAAGGAGGAGCAGCACGCGCCCCACGACTGCGTTTTTGTGGACTTGGAAAATCCCTATACGAAATACAAGGGGATTTATTACATGGTATCCGAAGGACAGACATTATCTATGGATGAACTGAAAAAGCTGCAGGCCAAGTGTCTGGAAATCACGCTGGTATTCAAGGATTTCTGCGACCGGCACGGCCTGCTTTTCTACCTGTGCGGAGGCGGCTGCATCGGGGCTGTCCGGCACGGGGGATTTATTCCCTGGGACGACGACATCGACGTCTTTATGCCCAGGGAGGATTATGAAAAAATGTGCCGTCTCTGGGTGAAGGAGATGGATCCGGATAAATACCGCCTGAGCCGGACGGACGAGGATCATTTCGAGCGCTCCCAGCTCACGGCGATCACGGATGAGGAGACCACCTTTATCAAGGAGCGGCAGATGGACCTGGAGGTGGCTCACGGGGTGCGGCTGGAGGTGCTGCCCCTGGACGGCTGCCCCTCCGGGCGCCTCAAGCGGAAATTGCAGTTGTTCTGGGGGCTTTTATATCAGATTTACATCAATCAGGAGCCGCCGACCAGCAAGGGAAAGCTGCTGGAGATTGTGGGAAAGATTCTGCTGGCGCTCAGACCTGGCTGGAAGCGCAGGTATCGGACGGCTATGTGGCTGGAGAAAAAAATGTCCCAGTATCCTATTGAGGAGTGCGACTATATCACGGAGCTGTGCGTGCGCTACAATTACATGGTCAACGAGTATCCTAAGGAGATTTTTGCCTCGGCGGTGGAGATGGATTTTGAGGGTGTAAAGCTGCCGGTGCCGGTGGGGTATGACACTTATTTGAAAATGGCTTTTGGGGACTACATGACCCTGCCGCCGGAGGAAAAACAGGTTCCCTCTCACGATGGGATCTGCGTGGACATGGAAAATCCCTATACGAAGTACCGGGGGATTTATTATCCGAAAGAGAGGCGGGGCGAATGAGAGAGGGAGTAGTGTCGGTTATTGTGCCGGTGTACAATGTGGAAGAATATCTGGAGGCCTGCGTCGCGTCCATCTGCGGGCAGACTTATCCGGAGCTGGAGATTCTTCTGATCGACGACGGCTCCATGGATGAGAGTTTTGCCATCTGCCGCCGCTGTGCGGAAAAAGACAAGCGGATCCGGGCCATCCGCCAGGAGAACCGGGGCGTTTCCGTCACCAGAAACAGGGGCATCGCCGAGGCTCAGGGGGAGTATATCCTCTTTGTGGACAGCGATGATACCATAGAGGCGGGAATGATAGAACTGCTTGTGGAAAATATTCGGAAAGAAAAAGCGGACGTCGCCTTTTGCGGCCTGATTCACGATTATCCGGACCGCAGCCGGAATTTCCCGGAGAAGCCGGTGCGTCTTGTGACAGACGGGGTGGGAGCGGTCAAAGAGGTGCTGAAAAATTACATTGCCACGGCGGGACCGGTGTGCAAGCTGTTTTGTCTGTCTTGTGTCCCGAAAAATATGTTTCCCGCAGACCTCACTATCGGCGAGGACGCCTATGGAGTGGTGGTTGTTCTGCTGAACGCGGCGAGGGCGGTGCTGGATACGCAGCCCCTCTATCACTATAATCATCGGGAGGAGAGTCTGATGTCCTCCGATTTTTCCGAGAGGGATATGGATCTGCCGGAGGCCTACCGACGGATTTTAGAGCTGCCGGAGAGCGTACATTTTCAAAAAGAGGCGGAGTTTCGCCAGATATGGGCGTGGTTTCACGCCTATGACAAGATGATTCTCACCCGGCAGACCAAGAGGCCTGAGGAGCGGGAGATCCGTCGCTGGCTGCGCCGCCATGCCCGTTCTATTTGGAAGAATCCCTATGTGGGAAGGGGGAGAAAGATTTCCCTGTGCGCTCTTGTGATTTATAAAAGACTGTATTACTGTATGGTCCGTCTGGGAAAATCGCGATGATAGCTGCACTACTGCACGGTCCGTCTGGGAAAATCGTGATTCTGAGTGGCGTAGCCCACGGCCATCCAGAATAATACCGTATCGATGCCGTTGGTGAAGTAGATGCCTGGGTAGAACAGGATGAATACGGCGATGTTCAGGATGAGCTGCAGCGCCATAAAATAGGTAAAATCCATCTGATCCGTGTTGAAGATCCGGGGGATCAGAATGCGAAGCAGGCCGACGATCATCACGATCAGCACGGCAAAGCCCACGATTCCCATGCCGGCCAGAACGGCGATGTAGGCGTTGTGGACGTCGTAGTGGTGCTCTGACAGGTAGCTGCCCGGGTGCTCGGCGTCGGCGTAATTCCAGGCGTTTCTCGGAGAGAGGCCGAAGATCGGCTTGTCCTTCAAAAGCGTCAGGTATCCCTTCCAGATGTCGATGCGGTTGTTGGAGGAGTCCTCCGCAATGTCCGTGCGCTCCAGTTCCTTGGCGCCGGAGTGAATCTCCGGGGACACGATTGTGGCGAGCTCCGCCATGCCTGTACGAAAGCCGGAAAAGGAGACGAAAATCAGGGCGGCAAACAGAACCGGGGCGGCGATATAGCTCGCAACGCGGAAGCATTTCCCCGTCACGCGGTTTGGCTTCTCCGCAACGCGGATGGAATCTCCGGTCGTGTTTTTTTCGGAAATCGCCTGTTCATTAGGCGTTTTTTGCTTTTTATAATGGCGTACCAGCAGATAGACCAGTACATAGGAAATGGATATAATGAGGCACACCTGTGTGCTGCGCGAGCCGGACAAAACAATGTAGATCAGCTGCAGGACGCAGTTGATAATTCCCAGGACGCGGACAATCTTTTTCCGGGAGTGGTACATCAGATAAACCATGCCCCACAGGACGAGAAAGCCCACGAAGGATCCCAGGTTGGGGTCGATAAATACGCCGAAAAGCCGGTTGTCGTACAAACTCTGCCGGAGCATCCGCCCGTTCATCGGGATCAAATATCCCCGCACGAAAAAGAACTGGTACAAGGACACGGCCGAGGCAAAGCCCCAGATGGCCCCGCTGATGGAAAAGAACAGGGTGAGCCATTTGTGGTAGCGCTCGCGGGTCATGAGGTGTCCCGTGGTG
>CANRJU010000295.1 GCA_947631075.1 uncultured Lachnospiraceae bacterium | reverse complement strand
TGCGCGGTCCGGGATCAGATGTACGAAGCCCAAAAGATCCTGACAGGAATCGCGGAAGCCCATGCCGCGCCCGATGCCGGATTCATAGTAGGAGGCGGAGCGGGACATGTTGAAGGTGACCATGCACTGGTACTGGTTCCAGATATTCACCATGCGGTCCAGCTTCTCCTCGCCGGATTTCACGGTGAACCGGGACAAGAGCCGCTCCCAGTTTTCCTTCAATGCAGACAGCGCCGCCTCGACCTGCTCGTCCGTCTGGTATTTCGCGAGCAGCTCATCCGCCGGTTTCTTGTTGATAATATCCGGCGCGGAAAATTTCTCATTCTCCGGGTTCTCGCAGTAGCCGAGTACGAAAATCAGGCTCTTAGACTCGCCGGGCGCAAGGGAAATGTCGATCTGGTGCGAGCCGATGGGATACCACCCGCTCGTGATGGAATTGCGCGATTTTCCCTCCTCCACGACCTGGGGTTCGGACACGCCGCGGTACGCGCCGAGGAACTCGTCGCGACTGGTATCAAAACCGTCCACCGGGCCATTTACCGAATAGACCGCGTAGTGGTTGCGGCGCTCCCGGTACTCGGTCTTGTGATAAATCGTGGAGCCGACGACCTCGACCTCGCCGATATTCAGATTGCGCTGGTAATTGGTCATGTCGTCCATCGCGTTCCACAGGCAAAATTCGATATAGGAAAATACGGAGAAATTTTTCGTCTCGCCGCTCTCATTCGTTATCACCAGCCGATTGACCTCGCAGCTGTCCCCTAGGGGGACAAACGCGAGGAGCGACGCCCGCAAGCCGTTCGTTGACGAGGTAAAGCGGCTGTACCCCATGCTGTGGCGGCACTCATAGGAGTCGAGCTCGGACCGGACCGGCTGCCACCCCGGATTCCACACATGTTCCCCGTCCTTGATATAGTAATAGCGCCCTCCCTCGTCATTCGGGATATTGTTATAGCGGTAACGGGTCAGGCGCAATAGCTTCGCGTCCCTGTAAAAGCTGTACCCGCCGCAGGTATTGGAAATCAGGGAGAAAAAATTCTCGCTTCCCAGATAATTGATCCACGGGAGCGGCGTCCTGGGAGTCGTGATGACATACTCCCTGTTCGGGTCATCAAAGTAACCAAATTTCATAAGAACCTCCATTTCTGAGCGAACAAGTTCGCTCTAGCGACTTGTTGCGAAAAGGCGATAGAGATAGCAGTTTCTCATCTGCCATCCAAAGGGATCTATGCTCTCTCTAGCAATTTGTTTTTATATAAGATGACGTCCCATGCAGAGCATGGAACGACATCCGTTTCATATGGTAAAAAAACATGAAGAAAAAATATTAAAAAAATCTTTCAAACAAACTTTCAGGCATCTATTCTTTCACACCGCCAAGGGCAACGCCCTCGATGATAAATTTGGACAGACACAGATAAATGATAATGATCGGCACGATCGCGACAGTAATCATCATATAAATCTTACCCATGTCGAAGTTCAAGTAGTCCGCGCCTCGGAGGGTAGCGATCATGATTGGCAGCGTCTGCTTGCTCTTGGATGAGATGACCAGAGCGGGAACGAAGTAATTGTTCCAGGATCCCACAAAGGTGAAAATCGCCTGAACCGCGATTGCCGGCTTCATGATTGGAAGCACAATGCGGTTAAATGTCCGAAACTCACCGGATCCGTCAATACGCGATGCCTCTACAAGATCTTTGGGCAGCGAGGACTGCATGTAACTGTACATAAAGTAGAAGGTGGCCGGCGAGGCAATGGACGGCAGAATCAGCGGGAGCAGGGTGTCATCCATTCCCATACCTGTGATCAGTCGTAAAAATCCGAGAGCCGTTACCTGTGTAGGCATGACCAGAATAGCCATGATGAAGGTAAACGCCGCCTTCTTCATCCGGAACTCATAGGCGTAAATGCCATAAGCCGTCAGCGCCGAAAAATATGTGACAATCGCCGCGCTGCATCCGGATACGATCAAGCTGTTCAAAATACCTCTGGCAATGGGGATTGCCGGGTCATTGAGCACATTGGTCAGGTTTGTCACAAGGCTTTTTCCCGGCAGCGCCGAAAAGCCAAGCTGTAATTGCGCGTGGGAACGCGTCGCGTCCACGATCAGTATATAGAAGAAAAACAAACACAAAAAGGATAGGAAAATCAGTACGACGTGCGCAACGACCGTACGCAGTTTCTTTTTCATTGTGCCGCGCCTCCCTTCCTTGCCAGCTTTTTAGCCTTCTTTGCCGCAGCCTTTGATCCATCGGGATCGTCGTCCGTATTCATCCGGTACACGATAAAGCAGAGGATAGCGCTGATAATAAACAGGTATACAGACAGCGCGCCTGCCATGCCGTAGTTCTTCGCCAGCAAATGCTTGTTGAGGAACATAATCAGCGTCATCGTGGTGCGGTCGGGACCGCCCTGCCCATTGGTCAGAATCTGCGGCACATCGAACATCTGCAGACCGCCGATCAGGGATGTAATCAGGGTGTATGTCAGCAGCGGCCGGATCTGCGGCAGCGTAATCTTGAAAAACTTCTGTCTGTGGGTACAGCCGTCTAAGTCCGCCGCTTCAAAGACGGACGGGTTGATTCCCATGATCGCCGCCATAAGCATAATGGTTGAATTTCCGAACCACATAAGGAAATTCATCAGGGCGACAAGCGTGCGCGCCCCAATCGTGGATTCCATGAACCGGATCGGCTCCTTGACCCATCCCATACTCATAAGAATGTTGTTGACAGGTCCCATGTTGGAGAACAGGGCAAAGAATAACATCGCGAACGCCGACGCCATGATCAGGTTCGGAAGGTAGATAACTACCTTAAAAAACCCTTTTCCCCGGATGCGGAGCCTTGAATCCGTAAACCAGGCTGCCAGAAGCAGAGCTACGACAATCTGGGGGATAAAGCCCAGTATCCACATAACAAATGTATTCCAGGCATATTTGGGCAGGTCGGCGGAGAGAAGATCCGCGTAATTTTTCAGTCCTACCCAGTTCGGGCCGATGGGCTTCAGCCCGGAATAAAAGTACTCATAAAAGCTGTTTTTAATGGTATCCACAAGCGGGATCAGCGAAAAGATGGCATACGTCAGAAAGAAAGGCAGGATAAAGATGTATCCCCATTTGGCGTAACTGACGCTTTTGATCTTTTTCTTTTCTTCCAAAGGGATTCCTCCTTTCGCGATAAATAGGGGCGGGAGAGCCCGCCCCCGTATCGGATTACAATATCAAATACTCACGACGGCCACTTCACTTCGCCAGTCGCCAGCTCTGGATAACGCTCATGGATGGCAGTCTCAAAATTCTGTTTTGCTTTCTCAATGTCAATCTTGCCGTTGAAATAGTCGCCGAACGCGTTCTGGAAACACTCGGTGCAGCCCTGGTCGTACGGAGATACATTCTTCAGCTCGATGCCGGCTGCTCCCTCCGACAGAACGCCGATGTAGTTCTGGCCTCCCAGAAGGTCGATACCGAATTTATCAGACTTTGCTAACTCCTCCATCAGAGGCTGGTCGTTGCTCATCTCACCGTTTTTCTCAGCAAGATTCTTCAGGATGTCCGTATCGGCTGTCATTTTCAGCATAATGTCCTTTATGTGCTTGGGGTTGTCGGTGCCCTTGCAGGCAATCAGCCATGTACC
>CANRJU010000294.1 GCA_947631075.1 uncultured Lachnospiraceae bacterium | reverse complement strand
CAGGAGTATCTGCAGCGGATTCTGAATCGGGAGGCGTTCGACCAGGCGGGACTGATCTATGGAATGGGGCACGCCGTTTACACGGAATCGGATCCCAGGGAGGTAATCCTGAAGCGGTGCGCGAAGAAGCTCTCCCAGGCCAAGGGGCTGACAGAAGAATTTCAGCTCTATGAAACGGTCGAGGAGATTTCCAAGGACCTGATCATGAAGGAGCACCGGCGCTTTAAGCCGGTCTGCGCCAACGTGGATTTTTACAGCGGATTTGTCTATACGATGTTAGGGATTCCGCGGGAAATGTTCACGCCAATCTTCGCCATCGCCCGCATTTCCGGCTGGAGCGCCCACAGGCTGGAGGAATTAGTGAACCGCGGAAAGATTATCCGCCCCGCCTACAAATATGTGGGAAGGCACAGTGAATTTAAGGGAATCGAGGACAGATAAAATGGAGCGATATCTGATATTTTTTGACATAGACGGCACGCTGCTTGACAACGACGCGGGCATCGTGCCACAGAGCACAGTGCGGGCTCTCGCAAAGGCAAAGGAAAACGGCCATCAGCTTTTTCTCTGCACGGGTCGTTGCCGCGCCATATGGCCGAAGGAGATTCTGGACATCGGCTTTGACGGCATGGTGGCCGGGTGCGGCACGACCGTATATTATCAGGGGGAGAAAATCCTCCACGCCAGGCTGGACCAGAAGCTGCAGCGGGAAATCGCGGAGGACATGGTCCGCTATCATGTAGACGGCGTGCTGGAGGGCGAGGATTTCTGCTATTTCAGGGAGGATCGCTTTATGCCGGTGGTGCAGTATATTTACAAGGAAAACGGCATGTTTTCCCCGAACTGCCAGAAAATCGCCGCCGAGGAGAAGGAACTGTTTTTTGACAAATTTACCATCTGGTTCGATGAGACCTGTGACATTCAGGGATTTAAGTCAAAATACGAGGAACGGTTTGAATTTATCCCCAGAGATCCGACCTTTTACGAGGTTGTGCCGAGGGAATATTCCAAGGCGACGGGAATCGAGCTGCTCTGCGAGCGGCTGGGGACGGACCGCGCCCACACGATCGGCGTGGGCGACAGCACCAACGACCTGCCGATGCTGACCTACACCGGCATCAGTATCGCCATGGGAAGCGGGGATCCCGGAATTTTCGACCAGGTGGATTATGTGACGGCGGGAGTGGCGGACGACGGCATTGAAAAGGCGCTGAAGCATTTTCATATAATATGATAGCAGGACATAATATAACATGTTTCCTGCTTGCACGGAAATGGAAAACATAACTCTAGAATCTGCAAAACATAAATATAGAGGAGGATGATTATGGCAGCTGTGAAATTGGCAAAACTGTTGGAGAAGGTGGAGTACGAACTGCTACAGGGAAGTCTTGAGACAGGGGTCGCGGATCTGGCCTACGATTCGCGGAAAATCGAGCCGGGAATGATGTTCGTCGCCATTGCCGGAACAGTAGTGGACGGACACAAATTCATACCGGACGTGGTGAAAAAGGGCGCGTCGGTCCTTGTCGTGGAGAGGGACGTGGAGGTGGACGCAAAAGACGTCGCCATCGTCAAGGTGAAAAACGGCCGGGCGGCGTTAAGCCTCATATCAGCCGCATACTTTGACTATCCTGCGGAGAAGATGATTTCAATCGGAATCACCGGCACAAAGGGAAAATCCACCATCACCTACATGATTCGGGATATCCTTGAAAAATCGGGATTTTCCTGCGGCATCGTGGGCACGATCGGCGTGGTGATTCAGGGAAATGTGACGCCCACGGAGCACACGACGCCGGAATCCTACGACCTGCAGAAATATTTCGCGCAGATGGCGGAGGCCGGATGCGATTACATGGTGATGGAGGTCAGCTCCCAGGGAATCAAGATGGACCGGGTAGCGGGGATGCGCTTTGACTACGGCGTATTTACCAATATCTCGCCGGACCACATCGGTCCCAACGAGCACAAGGATTTTGAGGAGTACCTGACGTGCAAGAGCAAATTGTTCCAGATGTGCCGGGTGGGACTTGTGAACCGCGACGATCCCCACTGGCAGGACATCGTCAAAAACGCCACCTGTGAAGTAAAGACGTTCGGCACGGACGGCGCGGACCTGCAGGCGTCGGATATCCGCCACGTCAACGACAACGGAAACCTCTCTATGTGTTTCCACGCCTCCGGTCTCATTGAAGGCGATATCGCCGTGGGCCTTCCGGGGAGATTCAATGTGTTCAACGCCATGTGCGCGGCGGGAATCGGCGCCCTCTGCGGCATGCCTAAAGATGTAATTCTCCACGCCCTGGAGCATGTAAAGGTACAGGGACGGGTGGAAAATGTGCCCACGGGACGGGGATTTTCCGTCCTCATCGACTACGCCCACAACGGCGTCAGCACCGAGAGCGTCCTGAAAACCCTGCGGGGATACAATCCCGCCCGGATCATCGCCATTTTCGGCTGCGGCGGGAACCGGAGCAAGCTGCGGCGCTATGAGATGGGCGAGGCCGTGGGAAATCTGGCCGAATTAGCGGTCGTCACAAGCGATAACTCCCGCTATGAGAACGTAATGGATATCATCGAGGATATCAAGGTGGGACTGGCAAAGACAAAGGGCGAATATGTGGTAATCCCGGACCGCCAGGAGGCCGTCAATTACGCCGTGAAACTGGCGCAGGACGGGGATATGGTGATTCTTCTCGGCAAGGGCCACGAGGAATACCAGGAGGTAAACGGGGTAAAAACCCATTTCAGCGACCGGGAGGCCGTGGAAAAGGCGCTGGCGATGCTGTGAGAGGATTAGTAAATGTCTTAGGATATACATAACGATAATTCCCAACAAACCCGAGTAAAATAAAATCTGATTTTACTCGGGTTTGTCTTGCCCGTTAACTATAAAAATTAAATCCATTCTTTCAGTGATTTATTGAAATATAGTATATCATTAAAACATCAAACTCATCCAGTCCGTAAACCCCAGGGCATCAACTCTGGGGAGCTTATAATGTCTTATACCAGCATCTCCTCGCGCTCCGCGAGCCACTCTTGAATTGTGTCTATGCTGACCTTAACCGCTCTCGCAATCTGCTCTCCTGACATTCCCATGTCATAAAGTTCATATGTTGTATCTCGTTTTTGCTTCATCATTCCTGCAGAAATACCTGAATCATACCCCTTATTATAAGCCTTATTAAAAACACCCGTACTTAAATTACACACTTCCTGCACCTCCTCGCTAATCTCCCGACTCGCGCTGATCTGGAATTCATTCTCCAGCGCGTCCAGCTTTTCCTTATAATCCAAATCCGTAGAGAACATCTTGCTCAGCAGCCGGATCGCGTTATCCCCGCTATTCACTCCCTTGTTTCCGAGTCTTAAAACTACTACTGTCATCAGGTCATACGCCTGCTTCTCCTCATGAAAATCGCCCCTCAGGCACTCCTCCGTAAACGCATATCGGTTAATGGTATCAGACCGATAATCCGCCGTACCCTCACAAACCCAAATACTCGCAGATTTCTTTATCTTGCCGTATTCCTGATCCTTAAATACGGTGCCCCGCTGGGAGGAAATCATCCTCGCCGCATAATAAATGCCCCGCTTGGGAATCGGATAGCCCGGCGTATCGTCATTCTGAATTTCTATATTTATAAA
>CANRJU010000293.1 GCA_947631075.1 uncultured Lachnospiraceae bacterium | reverse complement strand
TTATTTCCGTGCCGTTTCCCACGGAAATAAGGCTTATGTTATATTTTTCAATCATGGATTTCACAATTTTCTTTGTCTCAGCCACCTTTTTCTGGGGCTCGGTGGGGTATACCACAATCGTGTCCAGCACCTTCCCCGTCTCGTCCACCACGGCCAGCTTGCATCCGGTTCGGAACGCCGGATCCCATCCCAGAACCACCTTCCCCGTAATCGGCGGCTGCATCAAAAGCTGCTCCAGGTTCTTTCCAAATACCCGGATCGCGCCGTCCTCCGCCCGCTCGGTCAGCTCGTTCCGGATCTCCCTCTCAATGGCGGGCGCGATCAGCCTCTTGTAGCTGTCCTCCAGCATCTGGGTCATGTATCCGGTGGTGTTCGGATTGTCCCGCGTGATAAATTTTTTCCCCAGATAGCGGAGCAGATCCTCCTCCGGCGCCTCGATTTTTACCGTCAGGACCTTTTCCTTTTCACCCCGGTTGATTGCCAGCACCTGATAGCCCGACAGCTTGGAGACGCGGCTCTCAAAGTCATAGTAATTCTCATAGACCGTCTTTTCCTCCGGATCCTTGGCGACGGAGCGGAGTATACCCTGCTCCGTAGTCGTCCTGCGTATGGCGATGCGGACGTCCGCCTCGTCGGCCACCGACTCCGCCAGAATATCCATGGCACCCTGGATGGCCTCCTCCGCCGTAGCCACGCCCTTTTCCTCGCTGATAAAGGCCTCCGCCTCCTTCTCAAGCGGCTGCCCGGTCATCTGCAAAAGAAGGATATTGGCCAGGCCCTCCAGGCCCTTTTCTTTGGCGATGGTCGCCCTCGTGCGCCGCTTGGGGCGGTAGGGCCGGTACAGATCCTCTAACACCACCTGGGTCTTCGCCGCCAGAATCTGCTCTTTCAGCTCCTCCGTCAGCTTGCCCTGCTCCTCAATGCTGGCTAAGACGGTGGCCTTGCGGTCCTCCAGATTCCGCAGGTAGGTCAGCCGCTCGTCCAGATTCCGCAGCTGCTCGTCGTTCAGCGTGCCGTGCTGCTCCTTCCGGTATCTCGCTATAAAGGGAATGGTGCAGCCCTCGTCAATCAGCTTGACGACCGCCTCCACCTGCCACGGCTTGATCTGCAATTCTTCCGCAATCTGTTTCGTAATATCCATAATTTCCTCATTTCCGCAGGAAAACGCTGTTCGTCCCCGCTATGACTTTTTCAAAGATTTTCTTTTTTTGATAAAAATACACAGGCCCGCGATCACCACGATTGCCCCGGCCAGAATCCACAGGCCGTAAAAAGCTCCGGGCCGGCTGACCGCCGACGCCGAGGCGTCGGGATTGTCTATGAAGGCAAAGCAGCCCAGCTCCTCTTCCCGCAGGACCACGAAGTTATCCTCCGTCTGCGCCTCCTGTTTTTCCAGCCCACCCGAATCGCAGCGGAATACGGACATCTTCGCCGCCTCCTCGGCCGATTCAAAGGGGATGTACAGGGTATATCCGTCGGTGGATTTGCCCCGGTCCGATATCTCGTACACGGCCAGCTTTCCCCCGGAACCCAGCGCCTCCTCGGCCGTCTTGTAATCGCTCCGGCGCGCGTTTCGACCAGGTGCTCGCATAATCTCCTATTGTAAAAATGCCGGTGGCCGCGTCCACAGCGGCGAGCTTTCCCTGCGCCGTCACCGATCCCGGCATGGCGTTCCCCAGCGTCTCCAGGCGGCATCCCTGCCCCGTCACGAGAGCGTCCTCTCCCTCCGCCTGCAGCAGCACACCGACGGATCGCATGGCGACGATCTTGGACAGATTCGGCAGCGCCGCCCGGACTCCCTGAGGCTGCCGCTGGTGATTCACATAGTACACGTTGTCAGCCAGTTTTTCAGAGGCCGCCTCAATCAGCTTATCCTGTATGCCCGCTATGCTGGCGTGGAAAAATCCCGGCGGGAATGTCTTTCCCGAATAGATCTCTCCGCCCAGGGCCGCCACCTTCGCGCAGTCCTTCATGTACTGGTGGTATTTCTCCATCAGCTTCTTGTTCTGAAAAATCACGTGAAAAAGCGGATAGTCCTCGTACCCCGCAGCGTATTCGTTGTTCAGCCCGATGGCAAAGCCCACGCCGTCCGTCTTGTACATGGTGTCCAGGTCAAAATTCGCGGTGGCCTCCGCCGTGCTGGGAAAATAGCATCCAAAGCTCAGATCGTAATCCCAGGGCACGATCATGCATTTCCCGTCCCCGTCGATATACAGTCCGAAATTGTGCTGTTCCACGAACATATTGTCCATCTGCACTAAAAAACTGCTGGCCGCGAAATACCGGACCACCTCGTCCACATCCATGATCTGCTCTAAAAGCTCCAGGTACGCTTCACTGTTGACGTCTATGTCATCGCCGGAAAAATCTTTTCCCTCGCTGAGCCCCGTCAGCTTTTTCTGCCAGGAAAGGACGTCGGGGAGGAGCTCCGCCACATCCTGTAACGTGTCCTCGTCATACTCCCACAGCTCCCCCTGCTTGGCCAGAAGCCCGGTGGCGGTGTATGTGCCGTCCGCGTCCCGCTTCAGCACGGAACTCAAGTCAAAGGAGCCGTCTTTCGTGAGATATTTGTCCATGGCGTCGTCGTACTTGAGCGTGGTGTCCTCAGGCTTGGTCAGATACTTGCTGACGTCGCTCCCCTTGGCGTTTTTGTACTGCTTGATGATGGAGCGCTCCATGGACTCCACCATGAAATACACGCCGTAATACCGGTCGTTGATGTAGACCTTCGCCAGCCCGTACTGGGGAGCCGGCAGGCCCATCTCCGTCATCAGCTTCATAGAGCAGTATTCCTTCATCATGGAACTGTCAAAAAAGAAATTGTTCAGGCTGATCTTGTCGCAGCCGAAAAATGTCTGCTCCTCGCCGTACTTCTCCTCCGTGATATATTTTCCAAAATTGAGGGCAAAGGAAAACCGGTCGCTCTCCGCGTAGTCCGTCACCGTGTGGCTCAAAGTGTAATTTCCCTTGGTCCTCAGCCCCACATAGCCAAATTCCTGGTCGCCCACCTTCACCGATTCCGCCATGACCGTGGGCTTGTCCGCCGCGTTCTGAAACAGGTAGTTCAGATTGTTCTCATCAATCTGTATGGAAATCGTCTGAAGGTCCTCTTTCAAAAAATAGTCGTTATATTTTTTGTCCTTCGCGTCCCCCTGTGTAGCCGGATTGATCTTGTAATCCGCCGACGGCGTGTCAGTTAAGTCACTCTCCTCTATGACGGCGTCCGTCGTCCCATGGGCCCGCGCCACAGGCGGCTCCGCGAATCCGATGCAGAGCGCGCCGCAGAAAATGACGCAAAGCGCCCTCATTACCGCCGCCGTAAATTGTTTTTTCCTTATGATCACACGAATCACCTATCTTTCTATTCCGTCGCGCCATGACGAAAGTACAAGCAAAAATCAACATAACTATTTTTACTCTGTACATCAATGCTATTTGCAAGTTCTTCTCACAAGTGCAAATTACATGGATTTCAGCAGGACGCAGCCGTGGGAGGGAATCTTGAGGAACGTCTTGCCCGACGTCCTGGCATTGCTCCAGAGTTCCTCCGACTCTCCGAACAAGCCGTAATCCTCCGGCATCACCTCAATTGTCTCCTCTGAGATATTGAAAATGGCGAGATACGCCGACTCGTCCTCCTTGTCCGAGGCCGTCCAGGTGATCACGTCGTCGTCCCGGC
>CANRJU010000292.1 GCA_947631075.1 uncultured Lachnospiraceae bacterium | reverse complement strand
GCGCTTTTATATGGCAAAGAAATATTTGGCAGCGTGACGAGGCTGGAGCAGTTCGCGAAATGCCCCTACGCCCATTTTATCATTTTCGGGCTGGGTCTGTCTCCCCGGGAAGAATTCCGGGTGGAGGCGTACGATTACGGCAACGTGTTCCACCGTTCGCTGGAGCATTTTTCCCATATGCTGGAGGAACAGCAGAGGACATGGCAGGATTTGACGGAGGAAGAAATTTTTTCCATGACGGAGGAGTGCGTGGACCGGGCGCTGGAGTACAAGGATCAGATGTTTTACCAGACCAGGCGGGTGTCCTATATGGCCGTCCGCATGAAGCGGATTATGGGGAGAAGCGTCTGGGGCATGTGGAAGCAGATGAAACACGGAAATTTTGAGGCGCGCTACTCGGAAAAGCAGTTCCCGGGCCGGGAGAACCTGGAGACGGCGCATATCCCGTTAGACGGGGACAAGAGCATGATCATTGCCGGGAAGATTGACCGGGTGGACACCTGTGACAGCGAGGGGAAGCGCCTCGTGAAGATTCTGGATTACAAGAGCGGGTCCAACGACCTGGCGCTGGACCGAATCTATTATGGGCTCCAGATGCAGTTGGTGGCGTATATGACGGCGGCTCTGGAGCTAGAGGAGAAAAACAGTCCGGAGACGGAGGCAGTCCCCGCGGCGATGCTGTATTACCGGCTGCAGGAGCCGGAGCTGGAGTGGAAATCCGAGTCCGGGCAGGAGAGGGAGGACCGGATTTTAAAAGAGATGAAATGCACGGGATTTGCCAATGCCGATCCGGTGATTCTGGAGAAGCTGGACCACAATCTGGCGGGAGGCGGCGACGTGTATCCGGGAGCCAGTTCCGCGGTAGTACCTGTGAGCGTGAATAAGAAGGACGGGAATTTTTCAAAAAATTCCCACGTCTTATCGACGGAGGAATTTGGGGAGCTCATGGCCCACACGAGGAAGAAAATGAAGGAGTTCGGAAACCGGATCTATCAGGGGGAGATTCAGGCGGAGCCCTACGCGATGAAGGCCGAGAGCGGCTGCGATTACTGCGACTTAAAGGGCATCTGCGGCGTGGAGGCCAGGGACCGGGTCCGGTACGCGAAGGAGTATCCGGCCATGAGGGAGGAAGAAGTCTGGGAGGTGCTGCATGGAAAAAATCCAGTGGACAAGTGATCAGGAAAAAATCATCCGCCTGCGGGGGACCAATATCCTCGTGTCGGCGGCGGCGGGCTCCGGCAAGACGGCGGTGTTAGTGGAGCGGATTTTTCAGCGGATTACCGATCCGGCGATGCCGGTGGATATCGACCGCTTCGTGGTGGTGACTTTTACCCGGGCGGCGGCGTCCCAGATGAAGGACAAGCTGCGGGAGCGGTTTGAGGAGGCGCTTTCCGTCGATCCGGAGAACCGGCATCTCCAGAGGCAGATCAGCCTCATCCCCAGCGCCCATATTTCCACGGTACATAGTTTTTGCCTGTACATTATACAAAATTATTTTGACCGCATCGGCTTTGACCCGGCGGCCCGCCAGGGGAGCGACAGCGAGCTCGCGCTTCTGAAAAAGGACACGATGGAGGTTCTTTTAGAGGAGGAGTACGAGGAGGCGTCGGAGGATTTTCTCGAACTGGCGGATATGCACCTGTTCAACCGGTCCGACGAGGACATGGAGGATTTGATCCTGACCCTGTACGAGAAGGCGATGAGCGAGCCGTTTCCCAGGCAGTGGATCGGGCGGATGGAGCAGTTTTTCCAGATTGAGACGGTGGAGGAGTGGCACCGCTCCCCCCTGTGGGAGAGCCTGAAATCGGACTGCTTGGGGCTGGCGGAAGGACTGGCCGAGGAGGCGGAGGAACTGTTGCGGCTCTGCCGACAGCCCGCGGGCCCCTATATGTACGAGGAGTGCGTCGTGCAGTTAAAGGAGTACTGCCTGGCCTTGAAGCGGGCGGACAGCTACGAGGAGTTCCGGGAGATTTTCCAGAAGATGGAGTGGAAAAAACTCTCATCGAAAAGGGACGACGGCGTGAACAGGGATCTGCGGGAGAACGTAAAGGAGCGGAGAAACCAGTGCAAAAAGTTTCTGGAGGAATTGCAGAAGGAATATTTTTTCCAGAGCGTGGAGGAACATATCCGGGATTTAAAGGTCATGAGCCGCAAAATACTCGCGCTGCTGCGGCTGGCCGTCCGGTTTATGGAGGAGTATGAGAAAAATAAGCGCGACCGGGGACTGATGGACTACAATGACCTGGAACAGCTGGCGCTGACCATCCTGCTCCGGTACGACGAGGAGGCGGGAGAATACGTCCGCACGGAGGCGGCGCGGGAGCTGGCCGAATATTTTGAGGAAATCATGATTGACGAGTACCAGGACAGCAACCGGGTACAGGATACGCTGCTGGCCAGCGTGTCCCGACAGGGATTGCCGGGGCGCCGGTCCAATCTTTTCATGGTGGGGGATGTGAAGCAGAGCATTTACCGGTTCCGGAACGCCTGTCCGGAGCTGTTCGGCGAAAAACTTCTCACCTACGGGGGAGAGGAAAACGACCGGGGACGGCGCGTCGATCTGCACGAGAATTTCCGGAGCCGGGTCGGCGTGCTGGAGGGGAGTAACCGCGTTTTTTCCGGCGTCATGCGCCGGGATATCGGCGGGGTGGAGTACGACGAGGACGCGAGGCTTGTTGCCGGGAGAACATTTGAGGACAGCGGCGGCGCGCGGACCGGGGGGAAAATCGAGGTCTGCGTGGTGCAGGAGAAAAATGACCCGGAGTGCGAGGCCCGGCTGGCGGTCCAGAAAATCCGGGAATTTACGGATTCCGAGAATCCGCTGTGGGTTCAGGAGGATCGGCTTCGGCCGGCGATGTACCGGGACATTGTCATTCTGGTGAGGAGTTTAAAGAGAGACGCGCAGGTCTATTTCGATGTGCTGACGGAGGCGGGGATTCCGGTGATCATGGATCACACGCAGGGATTTTTTGACACCCGCGAGATTTCCCTTATGACACAGATGCTTCAGGTCATTGACAATCCCCTGGCGGATTATCCCCTGGCGGGGGTCCTCTGCAGCCCCATGTTCCACTTTACGGAGGAGGAGCTGGCGCGGATTCGGGCGCGGAATAAAAAGGGGGAGCTGTATCGGTCTTTGGTGGAATTCATGGAAGATGAATCTTCCACGGAGGGTTCCGTTGAGGAGGACATGTCGGATTCCACGGAAAATTCCGGTGAGGGGAATGTGTCGGATTCCATGGAATTTTCTGTTGAAGATTCTGCCAATGATAGGGCCCTGAAAAAAAAGACGAGGGATTTTCTGGAGCTTCTGGAGCGGCTGCGCGGCAAGACCGCCTATGCGGCGGTGGCCGACATGGTTCAGGACATCTATGACGAGACGGGCATTTACGAGCGGGTACAGATGATGGCGGACGGCGTCCGGAGAACGGCCAATATGGACAGCCTGATGGAGCAGGCCAGGGAGTTCGACGGCACCACCTACCACGGGCTTCACCAGTTCGTCCGCTATCTCAGCCGGATCCGCGATCAGGCGGAGCAGATGGGCGAGGTGAATATTTCCGGGGAAGAAGAAAATGTAGTTCGCATCATGACGATTCACAAGAGCAAGGGACTGGAATTTCCGGTGTGCATGATTTTAGGAGCCGGGAAAAAATGGGGCGGCGGCAGCGGGAAATTTC
>CANRJU010000291.1 GCA_947631075.1 uncultured Lachnospiraceae bacterium | reverse complement strand
GTCATTGAGGAGCTGGAGGAAAAGGGAATCTGCTACGAGGACGCCACCTGCCCCTTTGTCAAAAAAATCCACGAGACCGTGGCCAGCTACAGCGCGAAAGGGTATACAATCGTGATTATCGGGGACGCGAGCCACCCGGAGGTGCAGGGAATCCTCGGCTGGACGCAGGGAAGGGGCTGCGTTATCGAGACCAGAGAGGAGGCGGAGGCCTTTTCTGTGGGAAATCCGGAGAATACAAAAGACGCGGAGAACCCGGTGGGGAAGGAATTTCCAGAAGCGGAGAAAAGCGATAACTCCGCCGAAAAAGTGTGCGTGGTGGCGCAGACGACATTTAATTACAAAAAATTTAAAGATTTAGTTGAAATTCTCTCCAAAAAAGGTTATGATATAATTGCTGTGAATACTATATGCAATGCCACTTCCACCAGGCAGGAGGAGGCGGAGCAGCTTGCGGCCCGCTCCGACGCAATGATCGTCATCGGGGGCACTCACAGCTCCAATTCACGCAAGCTGTATGAGATTTGTAAAAATCAGTGTGCAAACACTTTTTTTATACAGACAGCAGAGGATCTGAAGCCGATTCCAGTCAGTTCCTTTGCAAGCCTAGGCATAACTGCGGGGGCGTCGACCCCAAATACTATTATACAGGAGGTTGTAAGGGCATGTCAGATTTAAGTTTTGAGGAAATGTTAGAGGATTCACTAGTAACAATCCACAATGGTGAGGTTGTAGAAGGGACAGTTATCGGGGTTAAAGACAATGAGATTATCTTGAACATTGGATATAAAGCAGATGGTATCTTGACGAAACACGAGTACAGTAACAATGCCGACATTGACTTGACCGCCGAGGTTAAGCCGGGCGACAAGCTCACGGTGAAGGTCCTGAAGGTGAATGACGGCGAGGGACAGGTGCTGCTCACTTATAAGAGGCTGCAGCAGGACAAGATGAACAAGATTTTCGAGGAGGCTTTCGAGAATCAGGAAGTCCTCACCGGAAAGGTAGCCGCCGTATTGAAGGGCGGACTGAGCGTCGCCTACGGTGAGGGACGCGTATTCATCCCGGCGAGCCTGGTGTCGGATATGTATGAGAAGGATCTGAGCAAGTACCAGGATCAGGAGATCGAGTTCGTGCTCACCGAGGTAAATCCGTACAAGAGAAGGATTATCGGCGACCGCAAGAAGCTCATCGTCGAGAAGAAGAAGAAAATGCAGGAAGAACTGCTGGCCCGCATCGAGGTCGGCATGATGGTAGAGGGTACCGTGAAGAATCTTACCGATTTCGGCGCGTTCATCGACCTGGGCGGCGCGGACGGATTGCTTCACATCTCCGAGATGTCCTGGGGCAGAGTGGAGGACCCGAAGAAGCTGTTTAAGGTCGGCGACACCGTGCGCGTTATGATCAAGGATATCGCGGATACCAAGATTGCCCTGACGCTGAAGCTGGAGGAGAACAACCCCTGGAAGAACGCGGCTGAGAAGTATCAGATCGGCAGCCTGGTTACCGGCAAGGTAGCGAGGATGACAGACTTCGGCGCGTTTATCGAGCTGGAGGAGGGCATTGACGCCCTGTTGCATGTGTCCCAGATCTCCATCGAGCATGTAGAGAAGCCGTCGGATGTTCTGAAGGTGGGACAGGAGATTACCGCGAAGATCGTGGACTTCAACGAGGACACCAAGAAGATCAGCCTCAGTATTAAGGCCATCGAGCTGGAGAACAGAAAGGCCGCAGCGGCTCAGAAGGCAGCCGAGCCGGAGGAAGAGAGCGTAGAAGAATAGAGATGGCGGATAACTATGAAACCTTTAAAAAAGATTATTTACAGCTGTCGGGACTGGATCTGAGCTCGTACAAGGAGAGCCAGATGAAGCGCCGGATCGACACGTTTATATCGAAGCACACGTCAGAGGGGTATCACGCCTTTCTGCAGATGCTTAAAGGAAGTTCAGATATATATGACAAGTTCATTACATATCTGACGATTAACGTGTCCGAGTTTTACCGCAATCCCAGGCAGTGGCAGACGCTGGAGGAGATTGTGATTCCCAGTCTGCTCAAGAAGTTCGGGCATCCGTTAAAGATCTGGAGCGCGGCTTGCTCCACGGGCGACGAGCCCTATTCCCTGGCCATGGTGCTGGGAGAGTTTTTGCCGTTTAATCAGTTTGAGATTCTGGCCACGGATTTTGACAACGAGGTTTTAGGGAAGGCCATAAAGGGATATTATTCCGACAAGAGCTTGAAGGAGCTGCCGAAGAAGTACCGCGACAAGTACATCGAGGACGACGGCACCGGCGTTGTGAAGGTGTCCGACAAGCTAAAGAGCTGTATTCAGTTCAAGCAGCACAATCTGTTAAAGGATCCCTATCCGAAGGGGATGCATCTGATCGTGTGCCGGAACGTGATGATTTACTTTACCGAGGAGGCCAAGGACGAGATTTACCACAAGTTCGCTAATTCTCTGCACAAGGAGGGCGTTCTGTTTGTGGGGAGCACCGAGCAGATCATAGGATCGACCAAGTATAATTTTAAAGGTATTCAGTCCTTTTTTTACGAGAGACAGTGAGGAATACAAAAGAGCATTGCAGGATCGCCACCCTGTTTCAGTTTCAGGGTGGTTGATTTTGTTTTTTGTAATATTTGAGAGCAGGAGGTTTGTGGATGAGTGAAAAAGTTGTGATTGCCCTGGACGCCATGGGCGGGGATTACGCGCCGGCGGAGACCGTGAAGGGCGCCATAGACGCGGTGTGGGAGCACCCTCTGGACATCCAGGTGATTCTCGTGGGAAAGGAAGATGAGATCGAACGGGAATTGGGGAAATATGAATATGTAAAGGACTGCATCGAGGTCGTAAACGCCGATGAGGTCATTGACATGGGCGAGGTTCCGACCATAGCCATCCGCGAAAAGAAAAATTCTTCGCTGGTGACCGCCATGCGGCTGGTGCGGGACGGTAAGGCGGACGCGGTCGTATCCGCCGGCAGCACCGGGGCTATTTTAGTGGGCGGCCAGATTGTAGTGGGACGGATCAAGGGAATCAAGAGACCGGCGCTTGCGCCGTTTGTCCCCACCAAAAAGGGACCGTCTCTCCTCATCGACTGCGGCGCCAACGTGGACGCAAGACCAGAGCATCTGGTCCAGTTCGCTCAGATGGGCTCGGTCTACTTTGAAAACACGATGGGTAAGAAAAATCCGACCGTGGGGATTGTAAATATCGGAACCGAGGAAGAAAAGGGCAATCAGCTTGTGAAGGAGACGTACCCGCTGTTAAAGGAGTGCAAGGATATCAACTTTATTGGCAGCGTGGAGGCCAGGGATATCGTATCGGGGGGCGCGGACGTCCTCGTGTGCGAGGCCTTTGTGGGAAATGTCATTTTAAAATTTTTTGAGGGCGTGGCGCTCACGTTCCTCAGCAGCATCAAGGAGGGGCTTCTCTCCAGCCTGCGCACGAAGATCGGCGCCGTTCTGATTAAGCCTGCGCTCAAAGGGCTCTTAAAGACGTTTGACACCAGCAGCCAGGGAGGCGCGCCGCTTTTGGGCCTGAAGGGATTGGTGGTCAAGGCGCACGGCAACTCCAAGAGCGGCGAGATCAAGACCGCCATCTGCCAGTGCATCGCCTTTAAGGAGAACCGCATTGATAAAAAGATTGCTAAGATTATACAGGATTAAAGAATAAATGAGATGAAAACGAAGGATAGG
>CANRJU010000290.1 GCA_947631075.1 uncultured Lachnospiraceae bacterium | reverse complement strand
GCTGAAAGCATCAGCACTTTTGTCTTTACGCCAGTACGAATCACCTTATCCATCAACTTCACATATCGGTTCTCCTGTGTATTCGCATGTGTACCAGCGCCATTGCGAAAATTATGCGATTCGTCGATTACGACCAAATCATAGTTACCCCAGTTTAAGCGATCCAGATCAAGTCCATTAGAAACACCACCGTTACGTGACAGATCTGTATGGAACAGAACATCATAATTCAACCGGTCAGAAGCAATTGGATTATTGACATAGTTATCCTTGTATGTATTCCAGTTTTCAGAAAGCTTTTTCGGACAGAGCACAAGGACTGTCTTGTTTCGGTTTTCGTAATATTTAATAACCGCCAGAGCCGTAAACGTCTTTCCCAAGCCTACGCTGTCTGCCAGTATGCAGCCATTATACTTTTCCAGTTTATTGATAATCGCAAGCACCGCATCTCGCTGGAAATCATACAACATGTCCCATATCTTACTCTGCTTAAAGCCTGTCGCTTCATTCGGCAGGACATCCTCGGAAATATCATCCAAAAACTCACTGAATACGTTATACAGCGTCATAAAATAAATAAATTCCGGAGAATTTTCATTATATGCCGTGCTGATATTAGAGATAATCATCTCCGTTACATCCTGCATCTTATCTTTATCATTCCACAGCGAATCAAACAACTGCATATACTGTATGGCGAATGGAGCCTCCATGCTGTTCACCATATTATAACTGTTATTTCCGCGCTCACAGCCA
The DNA here is from genome assembly GCA_947631075.1 of uncultured Lachnospiraceae bacterium. Taxonomy (GTDB): domain Bacteria; phylum Bacillota; class Clostridia; order Lachnospirales; family Lachnospiraceae; genus Eubacterium_F. Next base: position 2,937 of record CANRJU010000290.1, on the reverse strand, counting down.
ATATCCACGGTCGTAAATCCATTGATAGGCATGTACGCTGTCTGTTCTGCAGGAGAATTTACAGTCATGAATCCGCCCATATTTTCACCGGTAACATTAGACTTAAATGTTGCCTTCTTCCGAATCCACTCAGCACACTCTTTTGCGATGGCCTTCTGCGTCATCTCATTACGCAGTTTAATTTCAAATTCAGTACCATACAAACTATTCTCACGATTGAGGCGCGGAATGTAAAACTCTCTCTTTTGCTTCTCAGCCTTTTCTTTTATAAAAGTCGGAGACGTGAAAATAAAACGGAACTCATCCACCTTATCTAACTGGTTTTTCAGTTCTTTATACGCATACATAGAAAAGCAGGCCGCCGCGATGGATACTTTGCTTCTGGGTTTTATCTTTTCTTTTAGGTCATCCCGTACTACTTTGGTAATGTTATCAAATATCTCCATAGGAACTAATCTCCTTACTTGTTTCCGCCTTGTTCTTCAATGATTGATTTTTCAATATTCCAGTAAGCCTCAACCATTGCAAAATTAGCTGTTTGATAGACTTTATTTCTCGCCGAAATTAAAATTTCTTTGATTCCGTTATAAAAAAGATGTATTTATCTTATCAACTCATCCTTCCATTTACAAATTGAAATTAACAATAATTTTCTGTCCACTTCCCAGTTTTTACTATTTGGCACCAAATGTTAGAATTTATCCCACTTCCATACTTTACTGTTTATGCAATCCAGATATTTATTTTTAACATAATAGTTTTTATTCGTGAATTATCCAGTGACCATAACGTTTGCCTCCAACACGTTCAATACATCCTGCTTCTTTTAAAAGAATCATTTTCTTTTGAATCACCCGCCTTGTAGTCCCAAGCTCTTCTGCCATTTCGCCTTGTGAGATTTCTGGTTTGCGTCTTAACACTTCCAGAATCTTTTGCACCAAAGCGTCATCCAAAGCACCAAAATCTGCGGTGCTTTGGTGCTTTGGAACTTTAGAATCTGACACTATGGCACTTTGCAAAGCACAGAATTTCACCATGATGTCTTCACCATGAACAATATATTCCGGCTCATCCGCACCGAGATTTCGACAAGCATCACATATTTTCTGGATTCCACGCCCCCAGCTTTCAATATAGCCTGCGCGGTAAAACACTCGCGCAATATCCGGATTAAAAGGCTTTGATGTATGAGTTTCCAACAATGTTTCCGCCGTCCAGCCAAAAGGAAGCAGACTGCTGTTGCTGATATACATTTCATCATCTTCAATACGAATCTGAATCGGATTATTGTCAGCCCAATTGCAATGGATTAGCGCATTATAAACCGCCTCACGCACCGCATCGCGGGCAAATGGATAAGTTTCCACCCTCGTTTCCTTATAGTAAGAAACCGCCGCCTTTAGATATTTCAAATAAATCAGGTCAATCACCCGATCAGCCATCAGCAACAGAGAGCCATGTACTTCATCTTGATACAAAAGTTCACTGCCCTCAAATTTCCCAATTTTCACATAGCAACCACTGATAACCTTCTCGGCATTACGATAGAAACAAAGGGCCCCTGCCCTTTTTAACTTTCCATCAGCCACCAGATCCAACTTGTCCAAAAGCTCATCATTAGATATGTCCAGATCTTCTTTGGTCATACGTCCACTGCGAAGGGCCTCGCGCCGAAAAATATCAAAGCTCTCCTTGTCCAAATCATCAACTGTAATATTGCTGACCGTCGCCGCATCCCACTTCATTCCTGTCTTTGATATCAGAAAATTCGTCAATGCATTACCACGAAGCTGTTGTTTTGTGCTGCCACTTCGATAATGGTATTCTCCATCATAATTGACAGGAAATGCCCATGGCGACACCACAATTTCAATATATTCCATACCGTCCTCTAAAAGGAGATTGACATCTGCAACAATCCCCAGTTTGTTCTGAATTTTATTTGGAATGTCCTCCATCAACGTTCTGGCATTGCGAACGCCAATGACCGTACCGTCATCTTTCTTTCCAATATAAATCCTACCGCCCTGCGCATTAGCAAAGCCACATATCCATCTCAAATATTCATCCCGCCAGGATTCTTTATATTCTATATTCTGACTTTCTGCCATAACGCATCCACCTCCAAGCGCTTAGTTATTGTTGGCACATTGCTTTTTTAATACAATGTCTTAAGATTCCCTTCCTCATAATCATCTAATAATTCACTAATCGTCCCCTTATAATCACTCGTTCCATTATATTCATCATAATTGAATGGCGGAAAGGGATCCTCCATTCCAAGTTCTCTCCATTTCTTCCTCATATCCTGCAGTTCCGTATCTGTCCTCAAAAATTTCATTATTCCAGACTCTCCCATGCCCCAACCTCCTTCATGAAAAATAACCCTCATTTCTATCTTGTATAACATCAGTACCTTTCCATTTCTTCCATAAGTAATGCCTCTCTCAATTTTAAAATATAACTTGCTGTTTTTAGCTAAAAATTTTTCTTTCTCCCCATTCCTCTGCCAAGTCTTCTGCAATATAATCATCGCTCATGCAATGCAGGTCGGACACCCCATCCCTAAGCAGTTGATATTCCATCGAATGATAAAAAAAATCTAATGCCTGGCTTGTGTTAATGCCGACTTTCTCCGCAAAAAGCGGAATAATCCTCGCATATTTCATGTGTAACAAGGTTCGATTCGCCTTCATAATGAATAGCTCCTTTCAAATACAATATCCAACCTTTTTTCTCGAATGAACTATGTCCGGTTCTGCTACCTCTACATATGAACCGTGATATACCCTCATAGCACAATCCCCCTTTCCGCCATCACTTCTTTTAGCTTTTCAATAATATATTCTTTTCCTTGCGTGTGAAGTGTTTCATAACAAGGAATAATATACTGATCAACAATATCACTCTCTTTGGCCAATGCATCATACACACTTA
>CANRJU010000289.1 GCA_947631075.1 uncultured Lachnospiraceae bacterium | reverse complement strand
GCCCAATCAGATCGGAACCGTTTCCGAGACGCTGGAGGCCATCCGCATGACTAAAAATCATTGCTGGCATGCCATTATCAGCCATCGGTCCGGGGAGACAGAGGACACCACTATCGCGGATATCGCCGTGGGGCTCAACGCCGGACAGATTAAGACCGGGGCGCCGTCCCGGACGGATCGGGTGGCAAAGTATAACCAGCTTCTCCGAATCGAGGAACAGCTGGGCGGCAGCGCGGAATTTGGCAGAGGGTATGTTATATAAAAAATATGAGATGATTTAGTCTCATTTCATAGTAAGTCAATTTTATTTGGTCTCAAGTCAGTCTCGCTTATTCTCATTCCGTCATATTTGGCGGATGAGATTATGAGACTGGCTTGGGATTTTTTTGAAACAACTTGCTAAGCAGACTAAAACGGGGTAAAATGATATCAAAATCAACGGTGCGTATATGATAAAAAGACATCGGCATAAACATTGTGAATTAGGATGCCGTAGAATTTCATTTTGAAAATGAGACTATGTGATAACTGCATAGTCAGGAGGTTTTACATGATTTTAGCGGGCTATATGGTTCCCCATCCGCCGATTGCCGTGCCTGAAATCGGAAAAGGGGAAGAACGGAAAATACAGGACACGCTCGATTCCTTTGCGGAGGTGGCGAGAGATATCGCAAGGATAAAGCCGGAGACAATTATCCTGATCTCGCCACACAGCGTGATGTACCGGGATTATTTTCATATTTCACCGGGAAGCGAGGCGGACGGGAGCTTCTGGCAGTTTCGGGCGGAGCAGGTGCGTTTTTCTGTCAAATATGATCAGGCGCTGGCCGAGAGAATTGCCTCGGAGGCGGAGGGTTGTAACTTTCCGGCTGGGACGCAGGGAGAGCGGGACAGCAGTCTGGATCACGGGACGATGGTGCCTCTCTATTTTATCAATAAGGAATACAGGGATTATCAGCTGATTCGGATCGGGCTTTCCGGCCTATCTCTGAAAGAGCATTGGAAATTTGGGGAAATAATTCAAACGGCGGCGGCAGATTCCGGCAGACGCTGTGTCTTTGTCGCAAGCGGCGACCTCAGCCATTGTCAGAAGAAGGACGGTCCCTATGGGTATCGTCCCGAGGGACCGGATTATGACCGCCAGATTATGGAAGTGATGGGGGACGGCGATTTTGAAAGGCTGCTTGAGTTCAGGGAGGATTTTCTGGAGGCGAGCATGGAATGTGGACACCGCTCCTTTGCCATTATGGGCGGCGCGCTGGATGGCATGGAAATAGAGAGCAGAAAATTGTCGCATGAAGCCGTATTCGGAGTGGGATACGGATTTTGCATATATCACCGGAAAGGGGTGTTTTTATGATTGGCGCTACTGCTACTGATACCGAGATGCAGAATGATTTTGGCAGGTATCTAACTATTGTTGCAGACGGAAAAGAAGTTATTGTGACAAAGAACGGAAAAGAGGTGGCTCGGCTTATTCCGAGAAATGCGGCTGTCTCTTATTTGACAGATTCTCTGACTGGTATTCTGAAAACGAATACTGATTTGAACCAGGCAAAGGAAGAGGGGTTGAGGGAGAAATATGAGACTGCTGATTGATGGGAATGTCATTTTGGATGTTCTGCAGAAACGGGAACCGCATTTTGAGGACTCGGCTAAGATTTGGAAACTCTGTGAAACGGATCAGGTGCAGGGGTATGTTTCTGCCCTGACATTTGCCAATCTTGTCTACGTCATGCGTAAAGAACTTAATCCAGAGCAGATTGAGGATGTTCTGAAAGGACTTGCGCTCATTTTTCAATTTACAGAATTGAGTGTGACAGATATGACAAATGCGGCAGGAATGAAGTGGGATGATTTTGAGGATGCAATGCAGGCCGCTACGGCGGAGAGGGTGCATGCGGACTATATCATTACTAGAAATGTTCGGGATTTTCAAAAGAGCAAGGTTATTGCTTTTACGCCGACAGAATTTTTGACGCGTTTTTAGAAAATCGGATACGGATTTTGCATATATCACCGGAAAGGGGTGGAATAATGGATCTTTATGTGCAGCTGGCAAAAAATACGATTGACCGCTATATCCGCGAGGGCGAGATTTATTGCCCGGAGAAAAGCGAGCTGACCGAGGAAATGCGCGGGACGCAGGCGGGCGCTTTTGTGTCCATTCATGAAAAAGGGATGCTGCGAGGCTGCATTGGCACAATCGGCCCGACCAGGGACACGCTGGCAGAGGAGATTATCGCAAATGCCATCTCGGCGGCCGTCCGGGATCCGCGTTTTCCGGCTATCCGGGCGGAAGAACTGGACTTGCTTGAAATCAGCGTGGATGTGCTGGGCGAACCGGAGCAGATTTCATCCGGGGAGGAACTGGATGTGAAGCGCTACGGCGTTATCGTGGAAAAAGGGTATCGCCGCGGACTCCTTTTGCCGGATTTGGATGGCGTCGATACGGTGGACGAGCAGATTTCTATTGCAAAGAAAAAAGCGGGAATAGATGAGGACGAGGAAAATGTGAAAATGTATCGATTTGAGGTAATCCGTCATGAATGAGGCAGTGTGCCCGGTCTGCTCCCATCATTGCCGGATTCCGGACGGTGCTTATGGAAGGTGCGGAGCCAGAAAAAATATCGGCGGCGAGATTGTATGCGCCAATTATGGGGAAATTACATCGCTGGCTTTAGATCCCATCGAGAAGAAACCGCTTTCCTTTTTTTATCCGGGGAGTATGATTTTGTCGGTCGGAAGTTTTGGCTGCAATCTGGCCTGTCCCTTCTGTCAGAATCACGAAATCGCACGGGCGAAGGAAACCGATTTTCAACAGATTTATGACGTCCCGCCGGAGGAATTGTGCCGGATTGCGAAAGAGGAGTGCGCCAGAGGAAATATCGGAGTGGCGTTTACATATAATGAGCCGCTAGTCGGATATGAGTATGTGCGCGATGCGGCCGCGCTGGTGCGCCAAGCCGGGATGAAAAATGTCCTTGTGACAAACGGCATGGCGGAACTCGCGGTGCTGGAAGAGCTTTTGCCTTATATGGACGCGATGAATATCGACTTGAAGGGATTCCGCCCGGAGATTTACCAGCGCCTGGGCGGTAGTCTGGAAACCGTGAAAGAATTTATTGCCAGAGCGGCGATGGGCTGTCATGTGGAACTGACGTCCCTGATTGTGCCGGGAATGAACGACAGCCCGGAGGATATGAGGGCGCAGGCTGAGTGGATCGCGCGGATCAGTCAGGACATACCGCTTCACATCACCCGGTATTTTCCGCGTTATAAAATGCGGGAACCGGCGACGGATATTTCCCGGATGAAAGAGCTGAAGGAAATTGCCGAGTGCAGTTTGCAGTATGTTTGTCTGGGAAATGTATGAAGTTATATAAAAATATTTTTTAAAAATGGGATTTAATCAGGAGAAATCTTGCAAAAAATTTTGAATGATTAGGTCCTTTTTTATTTGCTTTTATTTTTCTTGTCGCTCTTGTTTTATTTTTTGATTTTTGTTACAAAAATCATTTTTCCATATTGCGCTGGAGTGTACGGGATTGCGTATTCTTGACACATACAGGAAGGAAATGGAAAATAAAGGTGGAGTGTTAAAAATTAAAACATTATTTATATTGGGAACGGCGCTCGTTCGGCGATCCCGGAATGGAGGAAATCATGAAACGAAAAATCACAAAAAAATTAATGAAAGATTACCGGAATTATCTCTATGAGC
>CANRJU010000288.1 GCA_947631075.1 uncultured Lachnospiraceae bacterium | reverse complement strand
CGGTGTCGGGCGCCTTGTCGTTGTACACCACATTCTCGTCAAATTCTTTCACCCGCTCCGCGAAGGCCCGCTGGTTCTCCTCAAATTTTTTCAGCCGCTTGATTTCCGCCTGCAGCTCCTCGATCTCCGAACTGTTGGCGCTGTCCGAGCTGCTGGTAGCCGCCAGCTGGCTCTCCAGCTCGCGGATCCGGGCGTTGGCCTCCGTGAGATTGTCGTATTCCTCCCGGGCCGCTCCCCCGTCGGAGCCCTTGTCCGGCAAAATCCAGCTCAGCGCCGGCACATCCTTGAGAACCGGATAGAGCACGTTGCTCCCGAAATGCCCCACATCCAGCTTTATGAGCACGATAAAAATTCCCAGCCAGATAATCACGATCACAATTACGATCAGTGCCGTAACAACCTTGCTGCCTGTGCTCTCCTCATCCACGGTCGTCTCTTTGTCCTTATCCTTTTTTGCCATATCCGTCGTCCTTTCTCTCTGCTTTCTCACGCCTCGCCGCCGTCTGTTCCATACCGGTAGCTCACCAGCTCGTCGATCTCCTTCTGCTCCTTGCGGTTTTCCTCCGCCAGAAATTCAGTAAAAGCCTTTTCCCTCAGCTTCTCAAACTTCTTTCTCTCCATCATGGCCTCCGCCAGCTTCACGCGGGCCCGCTCCACGTCCTGTCGGCGCTGCTCCACCACGATTTCCTGCTGCCTGACATACATCTTGAGTATCTCCACGGCGTCCTCCCGCTGCTTGATCTCGCGGACGTCGAGAGTTTCCACCACCACATCCCGGAGGGCGTCCTCCGCCCGCTCCCTGCGCCGGATTATGAGCTGCAACTGCTCCTCCGCCTCCAAGAGCCTCATGTTGGCCTGGCTGTATTCATTTTTTGCCTGCTCCTCCAGCTTCTCCTTCATATTGAGAAGGTTCTGCAGGGGAAATATAAAGCGGGCCATTACTCGTCATCCTCCCCATCGGCGAAAATCTCCCCCATCTGTTTCACAATATCGTCAAAGAGAAATTTCTCCGCCGTACCCTGTTTCAGAAATTCATTGACCGCGTCTATTTTTTCAATGGCAAAGTCTATATTCTTGTTGGAACCGGCCCGGTAGGCGCCGATGTTAATCAGATCCTCCGCCTCGCCGTAGGTGGCGAGCACCTCTTTCATCTGTCCCGCCAGCCGCTTGTGCTCGTCCGCCGCCACGGACGTCATGACACGGGAAATGCTCGCCAGCACGTCAATCGCCGGGTAGTGGTTTTTCTGGGCCATAGAACGGGACAGCACGATGTGCCCGTCCAGGATTCCCCTCGCCGTGTCCGCGATGGGCTCGTTGAAGTCGTCTCCATCTACTAAAACGGCGTACAGCCCGGTGATGGACCCCTTGTCGGAATTGCCCGCCCGCTCCAAAAGCTTGGGCATCTCCGAGTACACGCTGGGCGGATAGCCGCGCGATACCGGCGGCTCGCCGGAGGCAAGCCCGATCTCTCTCTGCGCCATGCAGAACCGGGTGAGATTGTCCATCATGAGGAGCACGTCCTTCCCCCGGTCTCTGAAATACTCCGCCACCGCCGTGGCGGTCTTGGCCGCCTTGTTTCGGATGAGCGCCGGCTTGTCGGATGTGGCCACCACGACAATGGAGCGCTTCATGCCTTCTTCTCCCAAGTCCCTCTCTATAAATTCCCGGACCTCGCGGCCGCGCTCTCCAATCAGGGCGATCACGTTAATATCCGCCTTCGTGTTCCGGGCAAACATCCCCATCAGCGTACTCTTTCCCACGCCGCTCCCGGCAAAAATGCCGATACGCTGTCCCTTACCCACCGTGATCATGCCGTCCACGGCCTTTACGCCCAGAGGCAGCGCCTCGTCGATAATCTCTCTGGTCAGAGGATCCGGGGCCTTGGCCTCCACGGAATACCGGGGACAGGAGTCCGGCAGCTGATCCATCCGCATGGGGATTCCCACGCCGTCCAGCGTCTGCCCCAACAGTTCCTCGCTGACCGCCACCTGCAGGGGCGCTCCCGTGTTCTCCACCCAGCTTCCCAGTCCCACGCCGCTCACGTCGTCGTAGGGCATAAGAAGAACCCTGTCGTCACGGAACCCCACCACTTCCGCTTTTACAGGTTCTGCTTTCGTGTTTGACCGGATCAGGCACAGGTCATTTAACTTGGCGCTGGGGCCGATGGACTCAATCGTGAGCCCCACGACCTTGGATACTTTTCCCAAAGGGCTCGCAAAACTGCGCTCCATAAGTCCCTCGTATTTGGCAAAATTTATGAGATCCATAGAAGCCTCCGTTCCATCAGGCCAGCATGCGGAGAGTCGTGATCAGATTCTCCAACTGGGTTTGAAACCCGCAGTCCACCATCTGGGTATCGGTTTCGACAATGCACTGATATCGTTTCAGTCCTTTTTCCTCCTGCAGTTCAAGGACCGTATCCGCTCCGAGATACATCTGGAATTCATCCTTGTGGCGCTCCATCAGCGCCATGTCCTCCGGCGCCACCCGCAATATGTAATGCTTCGCGGGCTCTAAGTCTGAGAACGTGCTGCGGACCAGATGGAGCAGCACATCCTGGTGCTCCGAGATCACCACGCCGGTCAGCTTTTCAACCAGTGAACAAAGCACCCCGACATAGCGGGGCTCCACGTCTGCCAGGAGCTTCTCATACTCCTGTCTCTGTTTTTCTTTTTCTTCCTCAAATTCGGCCCGCAGCTGGGCGAGTTCTTCCCGGCCCGCGGCCAGTCCTTCTTCCCTTCCCTGCTGCAGCCCTTCTTCCCTGGCGCTCTGGCGGGATATCTCGATCTGCTCTCTGGCGTCCTCCAGCATGGCAGCCGCCTGCTCCGTGGCGTCCTCGATAATCCGGTCCGCCTGACGCCTCGCTTCTTCCTCCCGCTCCTTCTCTTCCTCCTCGTCCAGCCGGGTAACCGGCACGCCGGGCTCAAAACTCTGGGCGGCCGCTTCCTTTTCAGCCTGCTTTAGCTGTTTTTGCTGCTGCTTCTGCAGTTCCTCCTGCTCCACTTCCTCCAGGGTCTTTAAAATCACCTTGCTGGACTTATTCAGCGGAACAAAATCTTCCTTCTGCTCTTTTTCGTAACTCACCACCACGGATTCCTTGCCCTGCATATTCACGAAGGGGTACTTGATCAGATTAGACAATGATCTCATCACCTCCGCCACGGGAAATAACAATCTCGCCGGAATCCTCCAGCTTACGGATGACATTTACAATCTTCTGCTGGGCCTCCTCTACGTCCTTCACGCGGACAGGTCCCATATATTCCATATCTTCTTTAATCATGTCGGACAGACGGGAGGACATATTGTTAAAGATGACCTCCTGTACCTCGTCGTTGGCATTCTTCAGCGCGATTGCCAGCTCGTTGTTCTCCACCTCACGCAGCACGCGCTGAATGGAGCGGTCGTCCAGCATGAGGATATCCTCGAACACAAACATCTTCTTGCGGATCTCGTCGGCCAGCTCCGGCTCCTCGATCTCCAGGTTTTCCATGATGTGCTTCTCTGTACCGCGGTCTACCGTGTTCAGCACTTCTACTACCGAATCCACACCGCCGACGATGGTGTAATCCTGGCTGACAAGGGACGCTAACTTCTGCTCCAGCACATTTTCCACTTCCTTGATGACATCCGGCGACGTCCGGTCCATGGTGGCAATACGCTTGGCCACGTCCGTCTGCTTATCCGGCGTCAGGGCGCTGATAATGCCCGCCGCCTGCTGGGGCGACAGAT
>CANRJU010000287.1 GCA_947631075.1 uncultured Lachnospiraceae bacterium | reverse complement strand
TTCTTATTCAGGGACGACCAGCGGTTCTTCTCGTAGACGTCCCCCACATAGCCCTTTAGGTACAGGCCGTGGTTCACATTGACGTCCCCGGACACTTTTAAAATCGTCCGCCCATTGTATGTGATTTCATTTTTCTTCCCGATTTTTCCGTAATCAATGGCGTCGCCGCTGAAATAGGACTGCACCCACGTCGCGACGTCGTCGCCGCTCCAGGAGGTCAGCGCCATCACGGAATTGCGCACCTGGTTGATCTTTCTCTTGCCGCCCTCGTACCGCTGAGGCGGCATGTAGGCGTAGGAGACGGCCCCGATTACGAGCCCGATCACGACGAGAATCACCGACAATTTCTGGCGCATACGCCGGTCTGTGGCGTCGGTCCTCATATGCCTTGTGCCGATAATCGTCATCGCCACGATCAGATAGGTAAACAGGTTTGAAAAATATCCCAGCCTGCCCACCAACAGCGGAACGGCCGCGAACGGCGCGGTACAGGCCACAAATACCAGGGAACGGCGTCTCCGGTAAAAAAACGCGCTGATAATCGTGATGAGGTACACGCCCACAAGCGCTACCACGAGGGTCGTGCAGAACCGCACGCTGGCGGTCTCGGTATCCGTAAAGGCCAAAAGATCCAGGTTGCTCTTTGTGTAGTTCATGAATTCTTTGAGAAAATCATTCGCTATGGTAATGACTCCCTTTTTCAGCACTCCCCGGAACCGGAAAATAAGCAGCGCGTAAAACAGCGTGATTCCCAGTATGCCGTATACTTTTCCGTGCCGGAACGTCTCCAGAACGGTAAACAGCCCGTAAAATAAAACGGCGGCGGCAAATATTACGATCAAAAAAATCCATCGGTCCAGCGTCAGCTCCAGGCTGGTGCAAAAACACATGAGCGCCGCGTAAACTCCGAGGAAAACAAGGATGATCTGGCTCGTCTCTAATATGAAATTTATGAGTTTATTGTTTCTCACCCTCAAATTCTTCACCTCGTAAGTCCATAACCTCCAGACGATCCCTGGTCAGTCCGCTGCGGTCCAGGTCGCCGTGGTCGGCCACGGTAAGATACAGCGCCGACTCAGGCTGCCGCCCCTCCTGCCACGCCAGATAGCGCTCTACTAACTCCGCCGGATTCCGGGTGGTGCGGCCCTTGAACAGATCCTGAAACATCCACAGAAGCTCCTCCTCATGCTCCACGAGACTCTCCTGAATCACGTCGCCCACGCTATCGTACCAGATATAATTCTGGGGAATGGCATTTTCAATCATAAACATGGCGACCGAGTAAATCCCCTGCACTAACAGATTGGAGTTCTGACGCCGCTCCTGTTTTTTCTCCCCCGGCACGCACAGGTCGATGAAAATGTTGACCGCCCTGCTGAGGGGAAGGCTCCCCTCCTTGACCATGAGGCTCCCCGTCTTGCTGCTGAGCTTCCAGTGAATCCGCTGAATCTTGTCCCCGTCAATAAATTCCCTGACGTTAAAGACCTCCGACGGGTCGTCGCCCTTTTTGTAGAGGGAAAATCGGTCGCTGTCCTCGTTGGTCTCGTTGTACCAGCGGTCCCGCCCCAGATAAAAATCCTTTAGGGGCGGCAGGACCAGCACGTTCTGGGTCTGGAAATTCTTCCCGACGGTCCAGGCAAATATATTCAGATAATCGTAAATGCGGACTTTTTCCACCGTAATGGCCACATTGCCGCAGCCCTGCATCACCACGGCGATCCTTCGGTCCCTCTTGCGCCCCGCGTCCACGGAAAAGCGCACCTTCATGACGCCTTTTTCCCCGGTAAAATTATTCCGGTACCGAACTCTGGCAATCCCCTTGGTCAGCGGGAGAAGGTGGCACCGGTTCTCCAGGGAAAGCGTGATGGACGGCCGGGCCGGACGCTCCATGGAATCCTTTTCCGCCACCGGATTTTTGCACTCCACCTGCACCGATATCTTTGCCCTCATAAAAATCAGGACAATGAACATAATAACCGGCAGGAGGACTAACAGCCCCATAATGGCCACCGCCCCGTATTCCAGATAGAACACGGACACGGACAGTCCTGCCAGGAAAAGGAGCAGAAAATAAAGTGTTCCCAACGTCATAACCAAATCTCCTTTACAGTTTTGGCACCTGTACTTTATTTACGATCTCCTCTACAATCTCGGCCTCCGTGACATGGCTCATGCGGGCCTTGCCGTTCAGCAGAAGGCGGTGGGAGAGGACCGACTTGGAAACAGCCTTGATGTCCTCCGGCAGCACATAATTCCGCCCCTGGACAAATGCCCTGGCCTTGGCCATATCGGTAAAGGCCAGCGTGCCGCGCGGGCTGACGCCCAGCGAGATCATGGCGTGGTTTCTCGTTCCATCCACGATCTTCGACAGATATTTTAACACCTTGTCATCCACAAAAACCTGTCTGACCTGATCCTGCATCTGCAAGAGCTCCTGCTTGCTGATAATCACCTCCATAAAGTCCAACGGGTTGATATCCTGTCTCTCTTTGATCAGGCGGATCTCCTCCTCCATGGTGGGATACCCCATGGAAAGCCGGATCATAAAGCGGTCTAGCTGGGATTCCGGCAGCATCTGGGTCCCCGCGGAACCCACCGGATTCTGGGTGGCGAATACGATAAAGGGATTGGGAAGCTGTCTGGTGACGCCGTCTACCGTGACCTGTCCCTCCTCCATGACCTCGAGGAGAGCCGACTGGGTCTTGGTCGATGTACGGTTGATCTCATCCGCTAAAAGCAGGTTGCAGAGAATAGCGCCCGGCTTGTACTGGAACTCGCCGTCGGCCCCGATCATGTTAAATCCCACCACGTCGCTGGGAAGCACGTCCGGCGTAAACTGGAGACGCCGCTCCGTCAGCTCCAAGGCGCGGGAAAACGCGACTGCCATCGTGGTCTTGCCCACTCCCGGCACATCCTCGATCAGAATATGCCCTCTGGCAAGAATGGCCGTGATGGCCATTTCGATAATCTCGTCTTTGCCCCGGATTACCTTTCCCACTTCATCTAAGACAACCTTAACCTTTTCGTTCACCTTGTTTTCTCCTTTCTGTACCCGCACCCCGCGGCCTCTCGATTATAGCAGAAAACGCCTCGTTACCTCGGCGTTCGTACACTTTTTAGTTCTCCGGGACGCCCCGCAGAACTCTCTTGATTACGATACTTTCATCTTAAACTTGCGAAGCGCCCTCTCGTCCTCGCTCTCAATCAGCTCCATGTGTCCCCCCAGGCCGCATATTTTCTCCGCGAAATTCTCATAGCCGCGCTCGATGTAGTGAATCTGATCCACATAAGTATATCCCTCCGCCGCGAGTCCGGCCATCACAAGAGCCGCCCCGGCCCGAAGATCCGGCGCGCTGACAGAAGCGCCTGTAAAGCCCTCCACCCCGGTAATGAAGGAGGCGTTGCCCTCCACCGTGATGTTGGCTCCCATGCGTCTGAGTTCGCCCACATATTTAAAACGCGTCTCAAAAATCGTCTCCGTCACGATGCTCGTCCCCTCGGAAAGAGCCAACAGCGTAGTCATCTGCGGCTGCATATCCGTCGGAAAGCCCGGATAGGGCATCGTCTTTACATTGGCGTAGGAGAGCCGCCGGTCCGCTGTCACATGAACGCAGTCGTCAAATTCCTCCACTCTGGCGCCGATCTCCGTCAGCTTTGCCGTGATCGCCTCTAAGTGCTTCGGAATGACGTTGCGGATATAGACGTCCCCTTTGGTCGCCGCCACTGCCAACATATAAGTTCCGGCC
>CANRJU010000286.1 GCA_947631075.1 uncultured Lachnospiraceae bacterium | reverse complement strand
GCTGGAGGAAAACAAGACATACGCCGGCTCCGAGGCGCCAAAGAGCGCCCCGGCAGGCGAGGCGGGAAAGCATTTTGACGCGGTAACGCCGGGAGACGGGATGCCGCCCATGCCGTCATCTGTCGGGGCGAGGGGAGCAGCGGCCGCGCCTAAGGCGGCTCCGGCGGGAGAGGCGGACGCTCTGAAAAGGGAGATGCAAAAGCCCGCGAGAAAGCCGGAGGAGAGGACGGTCTCACCGGAGCAGAGCATACAGGATAAGCTGAAAAAGCTGGAAACTCTGTTGGAGAAGCAGATGGAGGAAAAGGAAGCCAAGAAGGAAAGCGTCCCGGAAAAGACGGAAAAGGAGCCTGATAAAAAACAGCAGGAGCCGGAAAACGACGAAAATGAAAAGACGAAGGCCTGCAAGGATCTGATCTACAAGCAGCTTCTGGAGCACGAGGTGGACAAGGACATCGCGGACGCGATTATGGATGAGATCAACACGGCGCTTCCGGCCAACGCGGCGCTGGACCAGATTCTGGCGAGCGTGTATCAGCGGATTATTCTGATGATCGGACAGCCCTATCTCATCGACACGAAGCCGTCTGACAAGACCAAGTTTATCTTTTTCCTGGGATCCACCGGCGTGGGCAAGACTACGACCATCGCCAAGATCGCGTCCCAGTTGAAATTGGAGAAAAAGGCGAAGGTGGCCCTGGTGACGGCGGACACCTATCGGATCGCGGCGGTAGAACAGCTAAAGACCTACGCCAATATTATGTCGGTTCCCCTGACGGTGGTGTACAGTCCGGAGGAACTGGGAAATGAGATGGAGGATCTGAGCCAGTACGACTACTGTCTGATCGACACGGCGGGACGGTCTCACAAAAACGACGATCAGATCCGGGATATCCGGGAACTGATCGAGCAGGTGCCGGTGGCGGAGAGACAGGTGTATCTGGTGCTCAACGCGGGCACGAAATACAGCGACTTGAAAGAAATCGCGAGTGTGTACTCCAAAATGACGGATTACAGCATTATATTTACGAAACTGGATGAAACTTCTTCGGCGGGCGTCATGCTGAACATGAGAATGAAGACCAAATGCCCGCTGTCCTATGTGACCTGGGGACAGAACGTGCCGGAGGATATCGGGGAGATTGACGCCCAGAAGGTGGCAAAGCAGCTTCTCGGCGGCGACCGGAAAGAATGATTCGGCCGCCAGAGCGAGCGGCGGGGTCACAGAGCAAGGTATGCCCGCAGAGCAGATATAGATTTACAGAGCGAGTGATTCTTGCTCAGAAATGAGGATTGCATGAAAGAAAGGATGTACGGAATGGATCAGGCGGAAGGCCTCAGAAACATAATTAAAAAACAGGATATACAGCCGGCAGACCACACGGCCCGCGTCATTACCGTCACCTCTGGAAAGGGAGGAGTGGGCAAGACGAGCGTGTCCGTCAATCTCGCCATCGCCATCAGCCGGATGGGGAAGCGCGTGATTTTGCTGGACGCGGATTTTGGTCTTGCCAACATAGAGATCATGCTGGGAATCCGGCCGCGGTACAACCTGGCGGATCTGATGTTCCGGGGAAGGGGAATCCGGGATATCATTACATATGGACCGGAAAATATCGGTTTTATATCCGGGGGATCCGGCATCAACGAGCTGTCCAATCTGACCAGGGAGCAGGTGATTCACCTGATTCAGAAAATGAGCGAGCTGGATCAGATGGCCGATGTGATTATTGTGGATACGGGGGCGGGAATCGGCGACACCGTGATGGAGTTCGTGGCGGCCAGCGAGGAGGTCCTTCTGGTGGCCACGCCGGAGCCGACGTCGATTACGGACGCCTACGCGCTCCTCAAGTCACTGAACCGGTACTCCTCTTACCAGCCGGGGAAGACGGTGATCAAGATGATTGCCAACCAGGTGAGGGAGCCGGGGGACGCCGACGAGCTGTTTGAGAAAATCGGAGTGGTCGTCAACAAATTTTTGAATATAGAGATTGAGTATCTGGGGGAGATTCCCTACGACAGGAACATGTCAAAGGCGGTGATGCGCCAGCAGCCGATCGGAATCGCGGTTCCGGACTGCGCCGCGGCCAGGTCCGTACAGCGCATTGCCAACACGCTGGAGAACAGAGAGGACCTGAATCTCCGCGAGAGGAGTGGATTAAAGCATTTGTTTTCGCGAGTGATACGCATGAAATTTAATCATTTTATGATTTGATAGGGCGGTCAGAATATTGTTTGACCCAGGCAGCGCGATTTGAAAATAAAGCATGATTTGAAAATAATTGGAAGATAAAGAGAAGGGGGGCGCATTATGGCGCATACATTCAGCATAGGGGACCGCATTGAGATGACGCAGACGGCCAGTTCCATGGGAAGGGCGATTTCTGAAAATAAATATGCCAGCCAGGTCCTGGATTTTGACAATAGACATACGATAAAAGTTTCCATGCCGATTTTTGAGGGGAAAATTATCCCTCTTGACATAGGGGACGACTACCAGCTTGTATTTTTTACAAAGAACGGGCTGCTGCGCTGCATCGGGCGCATACGGAGGCGCTACACGGAGGATAAGATGCACGTGATGGACGTGTCCTTTATCACCGAGGTAAAGAAATTCCAGAGGCGCAATTATTACCGGCTGGAATGCATGTTTACGGTCCGGTTCCGCACCTGGGAGGAGGATGTGCCGGCGCAGGACGACGGACAGGAGAAAAAAGAGGAGATGGTGATCCGGGACTGGGAAGAAGGGACGGTTTCCGACCTCAGCGGCGGGGGAATCCGCTTCCGCTGCGGCAGGCAGTTCGAGCCGGAGGCGTATGCAGAGGTTCTGGTTCCCCTTTCCTTTAAGCGGGGGATTGTGCCGTTCCGGGCCAAAATGAGGGTGGTCTCATGCCGCCCCTATGAGCTTAAAAGCAGCGTTTATGAGGTGAGAGGCGAGTTTCTGGAGGTCAGCGACGCGGAGCGCGAGGTCGTGGTCCAGTATGTATTCCAGGAGCAGCGGAGGAGATTGAAAAAGGAGTGATCGTTTTGAGTGAAAAAAAAGTATTAATCATAGATGACTCTGCACTTATGAGAAGGGTATTATCTGATATAATTAATTCACAGAGCCGGTTGAAAGTGGGAGACGTGGCCAGCAACGGCGTACAGGCCATGGAACTTCTGCTTCACGGGCGAAGATACGACGCGATTATCGCGGACATCCACATGCCGAAGATGAACGGCGTGGAGTTTTTGAAGGAGATGAACCGGCAGCGGATCCAGATTCCTGTGATCATGATCAGTTCCGTGTCGGACGAGGGCGCCAGGGAGACGATTGAGGCGCTGTCACTCGGCGCTTTCGATTTTGTAAGGAAGCCGGGGGGCGCGCTGGGACAGGCGTTTACCGATTTTGAGAGCAGTATTGTGTCGAAGGTTCTGTGTGCCTGCCAGACGGATTCGGACGATGTGCTGAGTGAGACTGCGGCGCCACAGCCCAAGACGGCGGAGAGGACGCCTGTCAGGACGGCTGCGCAGGAAACTCCGAAAGAGCAGGAGGATCATAGGACGCCGTGGCAGCAGGAACAGGCACGGCGGGTAAAGCAGGAACGACAGACAGAGCAGTCGCGACAGGCAGGCCAGTCGTCGCAGCAAGAACAGCAGCCACGGCAGCTGCAGCAGTCGCGACAGGTAGGCCAACCGCGACGGGAAGAACAACCACGACAGCCGGAGCAGACACGACAGATGACAAGTCAGTCGCGACAGTTAGAACAG
>CANRJU010000285.1 GCA_947631075.1 uncultured Lachnospiraceae bacterium | reverse complement strand
GGAAGGGATTTCTGGTGCTGCTCGGCGTGGGGCAGGAGGACACGGAGGAGGACGCGGCGCGCCTGGCGGACCGGATCTGCGGCGTCCGGGTGTTTGAGGACGAGGCGGGGAAAATGAACCTCAATCTGGAGAGCGTGGGCGGTGAGATGTTAATCGTCTCCCAGTTCACCCTGTTTGCGGATTTAAAGAGCAGGCGTCCGGGATTCAGCCACGCGGCAAAGCCGGATCTGGCGATTCCGCTCTATGAGAAGGTCATGGCGGAGTGCGAGGCGCGGGGATTTCATGTGGAGCACGGCGAGTTCGGGGCGGATATGAAGGTGTCCTCGGTCAACGACGGCCCGGTGACGCTTTTATTTGATACAAAAGCATAAAACGGCTTTTATTCTTTCTCTTTATAGGTTATAATGGAGTAAATGCGAAGATTCGTGAAATTTTGAGAACTAAAAGGAAAGAGAGGGCGAAAAATGAGAAAAACAAAGATTATATGTACCATCGGACCGGCCAGCGACAGCGAGGAGGTCCTGACGCAGATGTGCGAGGCGGGGATGAACGTGGCGAGGCTGAATTTTTCCCACGGCACCCACGAGGAGCATCAGGAAAAAATCGACATTATTAAGAAGGTGCGGGAGAAGTTGGACCTCCCCATTGCCATCATGCTGGACACCAAGGGACCGGAGTACCGCATCAAGACATTTGAGAACAAGAAGGTCACGCTGGAGGACGGCGCCATGTTTTCCTTTACGACGGAGGACGTGGTGGGCAACGAGGAGCGGGTGTCAGTCAACTACGACCACCTGATTGACGATCTGGAGGTGGGGGACACCATTCTCGTCAACAACGGGCTCGTCATTTTTGAGGTAAAGGAATTAAAGGAAAAAGAGGCGGTGTGTCTGGTCAAGGCCGGCGGGGAGCTGTCGGACCGCAAGAGCATGAATTTCCCCAACCGGGTACTACAGAACGACTATTTGAGCGAGCAGGACAAGGAGGACCTTCTGTTCGGCATCCGCAATGAGGTAGATTTTGTGGCGGCGTCTTTTGTTTCCACCAAGCAGGACATTCTGGATCTGCGGAATTTTCTGAATGAAAACGGGGGAGACGACATCGAGCTCATCGCCAAGATTGAGAACCGCTCCGGCGTGGAACATATTGAGGAGATCTGCGAGGTGGCGGACGGCATTATGATTGCCCGCGGCGATCTCGGAGTGGAGATTCCCTTTATGGAGGTGCCATCGATTCAGAAATATCTGATCAGCAAGTGCCGTCTTTTGGGCAAGCGCGTCATCACGGCGACGGAGATGTTAGAGTCCATGATTCACAATCCGCGCCCCACCCGGGCGGAGATTTCCGACGTGGCAAACGCGGTCTATGACGGGACGTCGGCGGTCATGCTCTCCGGGGAGTCGGCGGCGGGCAAATTCCCGGTGGCGGCGGTAAAGAGCATGGCGGAAATTGCCTCTTACACGGAAAAGAGCATTGATTATCAGGAGTGGTTCAGAACCACGAATTTTGACATACAGAACAATATAGACGCGATTTCGCATGTGACCTGCGCGATGGCGATCGACATCAAGGCGAAGGGGATTGTGGTCAGCTCCCTCACCGGCGGCACGGTGCGTCTGGTGAGCCGGTTCCGTTGTCCGGTGGACATTATCGGCATGACCACCTCGGAGCGGGCGTGGCGCAAGCTGAATCTGTGCTGGGGCGTGACGCCGGTACTCAGCGAGGAATTTTTCTCCGTGGAGGTCATGTTCTATCACGCCATGCACCACGCGAAGCGGGTGCTGAAGCTGGAGCGCGGGGACAATGTGGTCCTCACCGGCGGGCAGGCCAGCGGACAGAGCGGCAATACGAATACCATCCGGGTTGAATCCGTGAGATGATTTTGGAAATGGAGGACATAGATGAATAAAAATGATTTCAGCCGCCCGGTCTCTTTGAGGCAGGTGCAGATTACCGATGATTTTTGGAAAAATGAAATGGAGCTGGTGCGCAATGAGATTATTCCCTACCAGTGGGACGCGCTGAACGACCAGGTAGAGGGGGCGGAGCCCAGCTTCTGCATGAGAAATTTCAAGGTGGCGGGAAAGCAGAATAAGGAGCGCAGGGAGCAGGGCTCGTCCTTTGAGGAGCCGCAGTACACCTTCCGCGGATTTCAGGCGCTGCCAGAGGACATGGATCATCTGGAGGATAAATTTTACGGATTTGTTTTTCAGGACAGTGATTTTTATAAATGGGTGGAGGCCGTGGCATATTCTCTGACACAGCACCCGGATCCGGCGCTGGAGAAGCTGGCGGACGACGCCATTGACATTGTGTGCGCGGCGCAGCAGGAGGACGGCTATCTGGACACCTATTATATTATCAATGGAAAAGACAAGATTTTTTCCAATCTGCGGGACCATCACGAGCTCTACTGCTTCGGCCATCTGACCGAGGGAGCCGTTGCCTATTACGAGGCGACCGGAAAGGATAAGCTCTTGAAGGCGGCGATGCGGTTCGCCGATTACATAGACCGGTATTTTGGCCCGGAGGAGGGAAAATGCAAGGGATATCCGGGGCATGAGATCGCGGAGATGGCGCTGGTGCGTCTTTACGAGGCCACAGGGGAAAAGCGGTATCTGGATTTGAGCAGCTTTTTTGTGGAGGTGCGCGGGCAGCGGCCGTATTATTACGACAGTGAAAATCACCCGGAGAAGATTGAAAAGGGAATGGAGAACGAGCTCCGCTACCACTATCACCAGGCGCATGTGCCGGTGCGGGAGCAGGACGAGGCCGTGGGGCACGCGGTGCGAGGCGTGTACCTGTACTCGGGCATGGCGGATCTGGCCCGCCTTCAGGAGGACGATTCGCTGTATGACGCCTGCGAGCGCCTCTGGGACAGCATTGTCAATGAAAAAATGTATGTGACCGGCGGAATCGGGGGCACGCATATCGGGGAGTCCTTTTCCTTCCCCTTTGACCTGCCCAACGACACCGCCTACGCGGAGACGTGCGCGTCCATCGGCCTTGCCTTTTTTGCAAGAAGGATGTTGCAGATGACGCCAAAGAGCAAGTATTCGGACATCATGGAGCTGGCACTCTACAACGGAATTTTGAGTGGCATGGCGTTAGATGGAAAGAGCTTTTTCTATGTAAATCCGCTGGAGGTTCTCCCGAAGGCGTGCAAGCTGGATGAGCGCAAATTCCATGTAAAGCCGGTGCGTCAAAAATGGTTCGGCTGCGCCTGCTGTCCGCCGAATCTTGCCAGGCTGTTGAGCTCCATCGGCGCGTATGCCTATACGGAAAAGGACGATACGCTGTTTGTCCATCTGTATATGGGTTCAGTCATAGAGAAAAATGTAAACGGCAAGACGGCGGAGATTTCCATTGAATCCGGTTTCCCGTGGGACGGCAATGTGCGGATTACGGCGGCGGGCTGTGAGGAACGATTCACCATCGCGCTGCGGATTCCGGGCTGGGCGCAGGATTACCAGGTCGAGGGGGCGCAGGACGCTGAAACCGAGCTCCGGGACGGCTACCTCTATGTGACGAAGGCGTGGAAGAAGGAGGATGCGCTTACCCTGCATTTTCCAATGAAAATACGGGTGCTGCAGGCAGATACCCGCGTGCGGGAGGATGTCGGAAAGGCGGCGATTATGCGCGGACCGGTCGTGTACTGCATGGAGGAGGCGGATAACGGCGCCGACCTTCATCTGCTCACGCTGGATCCGGCAGGCGAGCTGCAGGAGCTAGACCGGGAGATCGCCGG
>CANRJU010000284.1 GCA_947631075.1 uncultured Lachnospiraceae bacterium | reverse complement strand
ATAACATTTAGGATGTGTTTTTGCATTTCTTATTTTAAACTACAGCTGTCCTTCAGAAAAATGGGGAAACTCAAATTGACTTTTAGTATATTATAGTGTATATTTAGTACAAGAAGGAAGATAATATAGTCGGAACGGCGACTTAAAATCCGTTTCTAGTGGTCGGGATGAAGACCTTAAACTCATTCCCATTACAGAGTAAACTGCTAAAAATCAGAAAAAGGATGACTATGGTCATCCTTTTTTCTTGAGAAAGGAGTACAATGACTGGAGAAAGTTTTAAAGAACGCGTCCGTTTGGAGATAATAAAAGCAGCTAAACAATATAAAACAATTTATGCTGCTTATGAATATTTGATTTGTTCAGAGGCATTTGCACAGAATGATTATTACATAATAGCAGCAATGGAAAATAATTTTCAACATTTGACCGGGGTTCATTCTAATATTAGTTCTCAAGATTTTTTTGACAAATGTATTCAAGGTACATTAGTTGATACGGATTTTGATTTTATCAAAAAGGGCCAGGATGAAAAGACTGTAAAAGGTACTGTCAGAAGAAAAATTAAGGTTTTGCCAAATATAATGGAACTTTTTAAGCCTGGATTACAGATAGAAGAAAATTTTAAAAAGAATAAGATAGTTTGTTCGTTTGCAACTGCTGATGGTGCTTGTACCTTGGGATTTTCAGGATCAATAAAAGCTAGACCAAAATCTTTGATAAAAGGAAATGAGTTAAATAATCCTAAACCCGTAGAAATAATTTTAAGAAAAAAAGTAGGAGAAGAGCTGTTTAATGAAATTATTGTTGGAAATAAGACATTGTTAAAAAAATATCAAAGTAAAATACGAAAATTGATTTCTGACAAATTGCTCATATAAATAAAGAAGTTCTTTGAGGTGGAGATTTCCTACAAGTATAGGAAATCTCAAAAATCCTATTGACTCTCACGGAACGTCATAGAGTAGAGTATTTATATCAAGAACAGGGAGGGCATACAGAATGATGACAGTAAAAGAAATATCGGAACTTGCAGGTATCAGTGTACTCACGCTTCACTATTATGATGAAATTGGGCTATTTACGCCCACTGAAAAAAGTGAAGCGGGATACCGGCTTTATGACGATAAAGCCCTGGAGGAATTACAGCAAATTCTATTTTTTTATCCCGATTTGCGTTCATATAACAAAACCTCCTCATTTTTAATAGCATCCAGAAAAGTATTGTCCAAACTGCCTGTAGTGAGCAGGTCAACTTTCTTGTTCAGAGATGCTTCCAAATCCATCAACAGTCCTCCAAGCGCCCAGCCTTTGATGCGCCCGCGATCGATACGCAGATCTATATCACTGTCAACAGTAGCTTCTCCCCTTGCATAAGAGCCAAAAAGGAAGATTCGCTCTGCCCCATATTGGGAGCCAAGGTCAGAAACTCTTTTTTTTATATCGCGAAGTGTAAGGATTGTTTTCATTTTTGAGCTCCTTTCGCATGTTTTTAATTGGTAATTCATGATATTAGTTTACTGTTTCCCATTCACTAACCAATTTTAGTAGAGCAAGTCAAAAACTTCTCCTACTAACCTCGTTATACACTACTTCCCCGAAAAAGTCAATTCCTTAATAAGTTAAGTCTCATTATTTTTCTGAAAAAGTAGTTATAATCTAAAATAAGAAAATTTAATGGAAATGTGTGCTCGGATGTGGTACAATATTATCGTTGAATAATTAAACAAAACGAGATTTAAGGAGGCCATCGAAGTGAATTGCAATAGTTTAGAAGAAGTGCGTTCAAATATAGATAGAATTGATAATAAGATTATCAAATTGATTGCAGAGAGAGCAGACTATGTAAAGCAAGCATCATCATTTAAGAAAAGCGAAGATGGAGTTAAAGCGCCTAAACGTGTTGAAGCGGTTATTCAAAAGGTTAGGGAAAAAGCGGCGGAATACGGTGCGGATTCGGATATGGTCGAAGTATTGTATAGAGAAATGATCTCAAGATTTGTTAGTATGGAAATGGACGAATTTAAGAAAAGTAAATAACATATCTTAGAATTTTGTGGAGAACTATAATTATGGAAATCAGATGTTTTAACGAAAACGATGTGCCTGCGATGGTACATATTTGGAACGAGGTTGTTGAGGAGGGTGTTGCTTTTCCACAAATGGAGCTTCTCAACGAAGAAAGTGGACGGATATTCTTTGCTGCACAGACATATTGTGCCGTTGCAGATGATAACGGAATGATTGTTGGGCTTTATATCCTCCACCCGAACAATGTCGGTCGTTGCGGACATATCGCAAATGCAAGCTATGCGATGGATTCTAACTACCGGGGAAAGCACATCGGAGAAAAGCTCGTTTTAGACTGTCTTTTGCAGGCAAAAAAAGTTGGTTTCAAGCTGTTGCAATTCAACGCTGTGGTCGAAAGCAACATTCACGCACGGCATTTATACGAGCGGCTTGGTTTTGTGCAAATAGGAACCATTCCAAATGGATTTTTGATGAAAGACGGAAGCTATCAAAACATTCATCTGTATTATTATGTGTTGTGACAATTTCGAGTTTTCGAGAGGCTTTGCTGTCAAGCGAAATTTTCCACGAGGAGGGAGAAAATAATTTGAAGAAGGTTAATGCGTTTAAAGTAGTTATTTTAGGCATTATGGTAGTTATTTTAGCATGCGCAGCAGGGTATATATTAAAAGTGATATTTATGGCGGATGAGGAAGAAGTCCTGATCAATATACTGACAAAACCTGAAAATGCGTCTTTAGATACAACCAGGCAAAAAAACGAATATTGTTCCTATCAGATTGTGGATGGTATTTTATATTTGGATGGAAAAGATGGTTTTTGTCAATATGATTTTGCAGAGAAAGAATGGAAAACGATATGGTCAGGAGAGGTTAATAATTATAAGGTTGTTGGGAGAAATATTTTTTGCATGGAACCCGCAGATGATTCGGAAGAATTATGGAATGTTTTATCCAGAAACCTGGACAATTTTACTGAAAAGAAAGTTTTGATTGAAAAAGTATTTGACTGTGTTTTTGATGAGGGATGTATATATTATTCTTGTTTTGATGAAAATTCTGATAAAAGATATATTTACCAATTTGATACAAACACTTCAAAAAGCAGAACTATTTTTTGTATTGATTCACAGGCTGATGATGAAATTAAATATGGGAAAATGGTGGCTGCATCTGAAAAATATTTTGTTTTTTGTGAGAATGGAGGTGTTTGGACATACAATAGAGAAGTTGGTCAATGGGATTGCTTTAAGATGGATTTTAATGAACCTGATTTGTATTTTAGGATTCATGATATACAGATAAACCAAATGGATTTATATATTCAGGGGCTGGTATGTAACACTGGGAAATCAAGTATTGCAGGTTATTATGTTGAAAAAAATGCGGATGAAAATGGCATATGGAAGGTTAATTTGGAAACAGGACAGAGGAAGCAGGTGGCAAATAAGATATATTATGGGGGAATTTATATATTGGGTGATGTATTATATGCCGTTGATAATGGTAAGTATGAAACGATAAGCAGATGATTAAAAATAGAAGTTTCCTATTTCTTCTTTTTCGGTTTTGAAGCTGGCAGTTCATCATACATGGCGTTGAATAAACCTGTCAAAAACTCTCGGTTGTCAACTTCGTCTACCAACAACATCTCTTTTGCCCCCTCATAGGGCAATTCATACGAAGCTGTTGGCATATAGTTAATTGCTGCTTTTATTGGTTTTACAAGCAGCCTGTCATCATAGA
>CANRJU010000283.1 GCA_947631075.1 uncultured Lachnospiraceae bacterium | reverse complement strand
AGCACGTGTTTTTATTAATTTTTCAGGTGTTTTGAATGACGTTTTTTTGGAACATCAAACTGAACACCCTAACTATTTATAATTAAATTTCACCTTTCGAAAAAGAAAGCTAACTCAAGAATTCACTCTTATCCAATGAGTAGGATAGATCTCTCCACTACAATTATCATTCACAAACTTTTGTGGACATATTATTATTTCCGCAGCGGACAAATATGCTCCCCACCAGCTAAAGGTGCTATTAGCTATTATAAGACTCTTGCATTTACTCATAAGGTACATGTCCATCCATGATTGTTCACCATAATTTCCATTGACACAAAAAGAATCGCGAAGATTAAGATTATCTTTTACCCATTCAACATCGTTTGAAAAGATAAAAAAGGTTGGATGATTGATTTGGCTTTTAATATATTGAATAGCATTTTGATAATACTTTAAGGTACAAATATCACCAAATAACTTTTGATTCCCTGCTTTAAGATAATCGCCACGTCGTATATGAATTGCCACACTGTCAGTTCGTTCTATATCTGCCAATAGTTGTAACGTATATTCGTTTAATTTCTTAATCGGGAATGAATATTCTCTCAATAGCCTATCTCGCAAGAAATTAAAATATCTAAAATTATGCCATCCGCCATACCATATAATACTATTAGAAGATGACTGGAATGTATATGAGGGATCAAAAGAATAATCGAAATTTTCATTCTTAAGTCTAATACCCATTCTACCCAATGCTTTCTTTAAGAATTTAACAACTATATTATTGCGTCGGCTCATCAAAATTCGCAAACATAAAATAGTATATTTGGACTCTTTCCTTCTTATGTTAAATAAGCGTTCTAACTCATATCCGTTATGATCATTGTCCCAACAAATATATTTAGTGTTGGGCAGACGGTCATGCATAGCCAGATAAAATACATACTGAGACATTTGATTGCCCAGTCCATTGAATATCAATACCACATTCTTCATCAACGTCGTAATTTTTTTATCAATATCTCATTCAAAATCATACGTTCTTTGTGATCCAACACCAAGATAGTTGTCAGTAAACAAACTACTATTGAGGAACTGACGAAGCACGTAGTCAGTCGGATTAAAGGAGTTTCAAAAAATGTCTGGAAAAATGCAGCGATTAGCGTACCTATTGCCCCTATAGCGATGTAGGGGACAATCACTTTTATTATGAATTTCATAAAAGGGAAAGCCACGGAAATCTTAAGGGAATAAAAGCCAATTAACATACAGATGGTCATTATTATAAGTAATAATTGCATAGAAGTAATAGCCGGATATCCTAACTTAAAACAAACATAGCACAAACACACATAAGCTAAACACAACGCGGATCCCAATACCTGTACGATTTTGATACGCCCGACAGCGAGAAACAATGGGATATAAGCATTGCTAATCCCCGTCACAAAACATACACATAATGACCATCTGACAAACACGGGAGTCTGAGGCGGATAACTTTTCAACCATATATCGAGAATATATTCTGTATCTAACAGAAATGGAATCATGATTATCAATATCAGGAATCCATGGGCCTTGGCAGATATCATCGTAAGGAGTTTACTGCGTTCTATGTCCCCGGAACTATATGATTTTGTTATTTGTGGCGCAATAGCCATACCTATATTAGACGTGAATGAGTTGATGAGAGAATTCACTTGCATGACTATTCCCATTACGGCATTAAGAATCAAACCAAAAAACAGATTCAACAGAATTGTCGTGCCCTGATCCTTAAAAGTCCCTGCTGCTGAACCTACCCCCATCCATAACGAGAACGATCCCATATTTTTCGCAACATCCTTATTGATATTCCAAGTCCATTTGGATTCAACGAAATTCCTTACACAATATCTTCCATACATTATTCGGGTCACCAAACTAACGACAGCTAATAACCCTGTGTAATAATACAACCGGTCCGTATTAAAAAATTGGAGCGAGATTACGACTCCGAGTTTTAGAAGAGAGTCTACTATCCCCATCAAAGCATAGAAATTCATCTTTTCTCTAGCGATAATAATAGCTTGGTAGGGGACGGAGATAAAATTAAGAACAAATACAATTAATGCACAGATATAAACAAACACGCCTACATTAATCCTATCTTCTGGAATATTTAATAGTCTGTTTTTTATTATGATAATTCCTATTGCAGCTCCAATAATAAATATAAATATTGATGCTATCACAATTATATTGATAATGGTGGAACATGTTTGTTTTAAGCGATACTCATCTTCTCGGCCTATTTCATACGCTATAAATCTCGAAGCTGTCACTGCAAAAAGCCCTGTGAAAATAGTCAAGAACGCTATAAAGCCTCCGACAAGAGAGAACAATCCATAGTCTTCAAAACCAAGAACACTTAATAGAATTCTACTGGTAACTATTCCAATCACTAATGAAATTAGCAATCGAATATATAGATAGATTGTATTG
This sequence comes from uncultured Lachnospiraceae bacterium, assembly GCA_947631075.1. Lineage (GTDB taxonomy): Bacteria > Bacillota > Clostridia > Lachnospirales > Lachnospiraceae > Eubacterium_F. Next base: position 1,312 of record CANRJU010000283.1, on the reverse strand, counting down.
GATAGTATTTTTCTCCCCGAATGGCTCATACTTCAATGATTAATCAAAGCTCTGATTTTTTGCACTAATTTGAAAGGGAATAATGATAAAAAAGCTAGACTGATTAAATAAAAAAAGTTCGATCGAAATTTTATATGATTTGTTAATGGATGGTTAGATTTCAATAACGCTGGATATAAATCCTTTCTGAATGCTTTTTGTTCATTAATAGGTATTAGTATCCAATCAGGATACATTCTGTTCACTACATTCTTGAAATCAATACACAGAGATGAATTCTCAAAGAAATAATCACCTATCAATCCAAATGCATGCAGATCCAAAGCATCGCGTGACAATCCATTTCCCCATTTATTCTCAGTCCCGACTGTGGCCTGTATATAAGCTTTATCAGTATACTGCAACAAATGTCCTTCTAAAAGATACTTCCAAAAGTAATATTCAAATGAATAACCAGTTCCGATAAATATTGGATCAATTGGGATGTCTTTAACAGCTTCAGTCTTAATTATAACTCCACTAATAAAACTCCCTAAAGCTAAAATACTATTACATAGGGCAAAATAATTTCTAGCTTCAATTTCGTTCTTAAAATTCACTGTCAATCTATTGGTATCCCTCAAATAACTGACATGTTGTTTGAATTCACGATTCAAATCAACTATTTCCACATCCGAAATATAAAAATCTATAGTGTCGTTTAGATTAATTAACTCCATCACATATTTCAATCCACCAGGTTTGAAATAATCATCATCACCTTTTAAGATTGTATACTTTCCGGTCGACATTGACAAAGCTTTAATGAAATTTTTGTCCGGACCTATATTTTTTGAGTTAGTGTTTATTTTGATATTTGATGATGGATATTGAGATAATAATCGCTTAAGTTCTATGTGAGTATTATCAGTTGAAGCGTTATCGGAAATACATATTTCAATTAAATCAACTGAATTGGATTCGATAGATTGTATAATTAAATCTTTAATAGAATCAATAAGATAATGACATCGGTTGAATGTTGGGATGCAAATAGACAACAATGGCTTCATATAAAATACAGCAATTAATCAGAGTTAATGAATCTTTTGAAACCCTCATCAATAGAGATCAGTGGTATCCAACTAGGTAACAGTTTATATCCCACATACAAATTCATTACTTCTCGTGATTTATATTGACGGGCGCCCCAGTCTAAATTTAATTGTTTTCCTATAATGGACTGGAATATCAAAACAACTTCTTTCAATGTCCTCGGATTTCCTGAATAAACACCATATGTTTCATTTCGAACACTCGGATCATTGTTCAA
>CANRJU010000282.1 GCA_947631075.1 uncultured Lachnospiraceae bacterium | reverse complement strand
CTCCTCGTTGCTCATCCGGCACAGGGAGTGGATCAGCGTCCCCTTGTCCTTCATCTTGCACCGGGGAATCTTGTCCATCTTGACCTGGTGCATGTTCCCCTTGTTGGTAAAAATGCAGAGCTTGTCGGTGTTCTTTATTTTTAATACGAAAGAAAACTCGTTCTTCGTCTCATCCGCCGCCCGCGAAAAGGCCGCCGCGTCCACGGCCTTAGTGTACCCGAAGCGGTCGATGCACACGAAGAAGTCCTCCTCCACTACCTTTTCCACATAGGCGGAGGCCGTCGCGTCGGTCAGCTCCGTCCTTCTCTCCCTCGCGAATTTTTTCTTAAATTCCCGCAGCCGCCCCTTGATCACCTTGTAGAGCTCCTTTACATTGGAGAGGATTTTCTCGTAGTCGGCGATGTTTTTTAACAGCTCCTCATTTTCCTCGTGGAGCTTGAGAATCTCCAGCCCGATCAGCTTGGAGAGGGGCATGGCCAGGATAGCGTCGGTCTGCGCCTCGGTAAAGAGGAGCTTCTTCGCCTGTTTCTCCGAGGCGGCGCTCTTAAAGCGGATTCCCTCCGTGACGCCCTCGGTCAGACACGTCTTTGCCTGCTTTACGGAATCGGAACCGCGCAGGATCTCGATGATCAAATCGATGACGTCGGTCGCCTTCATCAGTCCCTCTACGATCTCGTGGCGCTTTTTCGCCTTTTCCAATAAAAAGCGGTACTCCTTCGTGTAGAGATCCTCCTGAAACAGCACGAATTCCTCGATGAGCGTTTTCAGATTGAATACCTTGGGCTGGCCGTTCGCGCCCTCGGTGGGCTTGATAGCCAGCAGATTAACGCCGTATGTATCCTCCATCTGGGTCTTTTTGTACAGGCCGTTCAGGAGATTTTCCACGTCACGATCCTTTTTTACTTCGATGACAATGCGGATTCCCTCCTTAGAAGATTCATCCCGTACGTCGTATATTTCGTCAAATACTTTCTCTCTGGCAAGACTTGAGAGATTTTCCACCAGCTTGGTCTTGTTGCCGGAGATGGTATAGGGAATCTCTGTTATGATGATATTCGTTCTCCCGGCGTCCCCCTTCTCGATCGCGGTCCGGGCGCGCAGGCGCACCTTGCCCTCGCCGGTCTCGTAGATCTGCCGCATCTCGGAGGCGTTGATGATAATTCCCCCGGTGGGAAAATCCGGCGCCGGCACATAGTCCATCAGCTTGTCAATGGAGATGCCCGGCCGGTCCATGTAGGCGATGACCGCGTCGATGACCTCGCCCGGATTGTGGGGCGGGATGTTGGTCGCCATGCCCACGGCGATGCCGGTCGTTCCGTTGATGAGAAGATTGGGGAGCATGGCGGGGAGCACCGTGGGCTCTTTCTCGCTGTCGTCAAAGTTGGGAATGAACTCCACCAGGCCCTTTTCCAGATTGTCGAGCATGGTCATAGCGGCGGGGGAGAGCCTGGCCTCGGTGTATCGCATCGCCGCCGCCCCGTCCCCGTCGATGGAGCCGAAGTTGCCGTGGCCGTCCACCAAGGGCGCGTTCAGGGAGTATTCCTCGGTCATGTGCACCAGGGCGTCGTAGATGGAGCTGTCCCCGTGCGGGTGGTATTTACCCATCGTGTCGCCCACGATACGGGCGCTCTTTCTGTGGGGCTTATCCGGCGAGAGCCCCAGTTCCCTCATGGCGTAGAGGATGCGCCTCTGCACCGGCTTCAGCCCGTCCCGCACGTCCGGCAGGGCACGCGCCACAATGACGCTCATGGCGTAGTCCCTGTATGAATTTTTCATCTCCTCGGAAAAATCTAACTGTATGATATTTTCCTGACTCATTTTGATCTGATCCATATTTCCTCTCATTCCGCCGCCCTCACGGCTCTCTCACACACGAAATATTTACGAAAATTTTTTTATTTGCAAAATTCCTTTATTCAATGAAAACTTTGTCACCCTGAAAACCCTATTGCCTATAAAATCCAGGAGTATTTATTTTATACATCGAGTTTCGCGTATTTTGCCTCATCCATGATAAACTGCCGTCTGGGCGGCACGCTGCTTCCCATGAGCACGTCCGTCACCTCGTCGGCCTCCACCGTGTCGCTTATGTTCACCTGCGCCAGAATCCGGCTGTCCGGATCGAGCGTCGTCTCCCACAGCTGGGTGTCGTCCATCTCGCCGAGGCCCTTGTAGCGCTGCAGCTCCAGAATCTTTTTTCCGGTCCTGCGGAACTTCTCGAGTTCAAAGTCGTTAAACAGATACTCGGACACCTTATTTTTCTTTTTGCCCTTCGTCTCCTCGTAGGACACCCGGTACAGAGGCGGCAGCCCCCGGTACACCTTGCCCTGATAGATAAGCTCCGGCATGAACCGGTAGAAAAAGGTCAGAAGCAGCGTGCTGATATGGGCGCCGTCCACGTCGGCATCCGTCAGTATGATAATCTTGTCGTAGCGCAGCTTTTTGATGTCAAAATTCTCCCCGATGCCGCAGCCAAAGGCAGCGATCATCGTCTTGATCTCGTTATTTACAAGAATTTTCTCAAGGGGCGCCTTCTCCACGTTGAGAATTTTGCCCCGAAGCGGAAGGACCGCCTGCGTCCGGCGGTTTCTCGCCGTCTTCACCGTGCCCCCGGCGGAATCTCCCTCTACGATATAGATTTCGCACTCCTCGGACTTCTTGGAGGAGCACGCCGCGAGCTTGCTCTTGGTGTCCACGTCTAAAAGCTGTTTCATCACGCTCTTTCTCGCCTTGTCGCTCGCCGTCCGCGCCTTAAAGGACTTGTGGACGTTCTCCAGAATCCGTTTCAGCACCTCGACATTTTTGTCAAAATATCGCTGCGCTTCTATATTAAATACCTCGTCTACGGCATTTTTCGCGTCGGTATTGCCCAGCTTGTTCTTGGTCTGGCTCTCGAACTGGGGATCCGGGTGCTTGATGGACACGATGGCCACGAGCCCGTTTCGGATATCCTTGCCGTCGAAGTTCTCCTCGTTATTTTTCAGAAAATTCAGCTCTCTGGCGTACTGGTTCATGATGCGGGTGAGCGCCGTCTTAAATCCCGTCACGAGCGTCCCGCCGTCCGCCACGTTGATCCGGTTGCAGTAGGAGTTGATCTGCTCCCCAAAATTGTGGGTGTACTGCATCGCCACCTCCACCTCGATGTCGCCGCTCTTTCCCTCTACATAAATGACGTCGTCGTGCAGCGGGGACGCCTCCCTGTTGATGTATTTCACATAGCTCTGGATGCCGTACTCCTCGAGGTACACCTTTTCCTCGCCCGTGTGCTCGTCGCGGAATACAATCTTGAGATTTTTGTTCAGATAGGCGATTTCCTTTAATTTCTTGCGAATCGTCTCCGGCTTGAACTCCACCGTCTCAAAGATGGAATCGTCCGGGTAAAAGGTCACCTTCGTGCCGGTGTTCGCCTTCGCGCATTTGCCCACGGCGGGCAGAAGGCCCTTTTCCAGCTTCGTCACGGGCCGTCCCCCGTCCACATACTCGTCCCGGTAAATCTGGCCGTCCCGCCGCACCTCTACGGTCATTTTCTTCGAGAGGGCGTTGACCACCGAGGCGCCCACGCCGTGCAGGCCGCCGGATACCTTGTACACGTTGCTGTCGAACTTGCCCCCCGCGTGAAGGATCGTGTAGACCACCCGGACCGTGGGAATCTTCTTCGCCGGGTGAATATCCACCGGCACGCCGCGCCCGTTGTCCTCCACCGTCACGCCGCCGTCTTTCAACAGCGTCAGGTGCAGCTCGTCGCAGAATCCCGCCAGATGCTCGTCTATCCCATTATCCAGTATCTCCCAGATCATG
>CANRJU010000281.1 GCA_947631075.1 uncultured Lachnospiraceae bacterium | reverse complement strand
TTCTTCTTTTTTTGATCGGTGATGGTGATGTGCAATTATTTTTTAATTTCGGGAGAACTTTTTTTGCGAATCTACAGATAATCAGGAGGGACTTTTGCTGTGGACCAGGCTGCGGGCTCGTACGGAGCCAGGGGGAGCGGCTTCATAAATGCTTTTTCTTCGTCTGAATAAGCACTGTAGCGGCATCCCTCCCGTTTTTTAAAAGGATAGCGGTTTAACTCTTCGAGTTTTTCTGCCACGGCATGCCTGACTTCGTCAAGCGAAAAGAACCTGCGGTTACGCAGGGCGGCGATGATCCATGTGGTCGCGAACTTTACGGTGCCTTCGGCAAGGCTCTTATCCTTGGGATGAAGCACTCTTGCCGGAACGATAGCGGTTTCATAGTATTCAGCCATTTCGTGATAACTTTTGTTAAGAATAGTGTCATAATGCGTATTCTTTAACACACCGGTTTTCAGGTTGTCGGGTATCAGCAGCCGGGTGACGCCGCCGAAGTACTCATAGGCATGCACATGGCACAGGAGCCAGTTTGTTGACTTCATATCTTCGCAGGCTTCCACATATGCATAACAACTGCAGGGCAGGACGGCCGCAAAAACATATGCGCTATATGTATCTCCGGTAACCGGATCCTGATACGGGATGGTCGTTCCGGCCCAGTCGACCTGCATTGCTTCGCCGGGTTTATGCTTAATACGCATAGTCGCTTTGGTAACCCGCGCCCACCGGCGGTACTTGTCGCAGAACTGCGAGTACATATATGGAATGTTTCCTTCTGCGGTACATGTGCTGCAGTACTCGGTCCACAGCAGTGTGAGATTTACTCCGGGCCTTGAAAGCTCTTTGTGGATGTAACTGTAATCGGGCTCCTTTCTCGGATTGCCCGCATCCGGTCTGTCCGGATACAGTAATGCCCTGACTGTTTCGTTTGAAACAGAATCATCCAGCGGCCAGCTCAGACCGTTTTCATGCGCCAGATGGAGCACTTCACTGATGGTGTTTCTTGAACTGTGTACACTGGCAGCAATCTGCCGCTGGGTGTAGTTGAGACTGTGAAGTCTCAGAATTTCTCGATAATTAACCATAATTATCGACCTCCTATAATGATAGTCACACAAACGTGTGCCGTTTTCATTATAAGAGAAAAGTATAGGATTGGCTCACCTTTCGTGAAGGTGGCTCTTTTTCATCGTTACAGTGGCTCTGAATGACCGTGCAAGTGGTGCTCACTGGTCGGAATATACACAACAAGATAAAGCTCTCGATCCGTATGGCATATGGCTTCCGGAACATCGGAAACATGATCGATATGATCATGCTGCGCTGTTCGGACCTGACAGTGCCTCTCCCGTGGGCGTGGTGATTCTGCCTGCCTCAGAATATCAGCTATCCCTATCAGCCGCAAGGGAGCAGGGCTCCGCTGCGCGGAAACCCTTGCCCCCGATAGGGATATCCGATACAGGATAGCCAAGGCAGAATAAGGTGAACTATAAGACCATAGAGGTCATATAGCTTTCACACAAACTGATGATGCCTCTTTTAATCTTTGTAACGGCATTTATCAATTATACGTTAGAGGGGTACAAGGTAGAGGCAATCCGGTATGTGCTGAAGGATCGCGAAACTCTGGCGGACGGGCTTGCCGAGGCGCTGGATGCGGTTATGGGGAAGATGAACATGAGCGAAGAGCCTGTGCCATATAATTTCGTGGACGCCGGGCGCCGGTCCGTCTCGCCGAGCCAGGTTGTGTATGTTGAAAACAATCTTCACAAGACTGCCTTTCATCTCATGGAGCAGGGGGCGGAAAAGGTCTATGCCGTATATAGAAAGCTGAACGACATCGAATTGGATTTTGATTCCGAGGATCTGATCCGCACACACCAGAGCTATCTGGTGAATGTGAACTATGTGCGCAGCGTGGAGCGCTATCTTGCCAGGCTGGAAAATGGAGCGGAGATACCCATATCCAAACAGAGATACAGACAGACGCAGGAAGCGTTTCTCAGAAAAAAAGGAGCGATCTGATGGAATATTTTCAGGAGTATTTAGTTATATTGATTGAAATGACCTGTTTTTTACTATTTCACGATATATTTTCAAAATCCGGTTTCCGATTCCGCGGAATCTTTCATATCGCGTGGCTTGTTGTGATGTCCGCTGTCATGCTGGCGGTCAGCTATGTGTTCGACAGCCATTTTATTATCAAAGAAGCGGTCTGTATTGCCTGCCTTTTCGGGGGGAGCGTCCTGCTAAAGATAGAAAATGTAAAGACGGCCTTTTTTGTATCCGTTTTATTTGTCTTTCTGCTAGTTGTCGCGGATTATATTACAATCGCGATCTATACGCAGGTTTTATCCGCCGATACCGGCAACGAACAGCTTTTTGGCATGTTGGTGGTATGGATGAGCAAGTCGGTTCTGCTTTTGCTCATTATCCTGATCCGGCATGCCAGCGGCAGGAGGGGATACGCGGATGATGAAATCGGCGGGATACGCTTTGCGGTGTTCCCGTTTATATCCATCTGCGTAATGGCTTTTTTGATGTCAAATGGCTTCTGGATTGAAAATGACGCCGCGATGTATCTGATATGGTATATGATTTTCAGCATGGTCGCAATGAACGTGCTAGTAGTCTTCTATATGAGGAACATGTCCGAGAAGAACACGCTTCTTCGGGAAAAGAGGATGTTTGAGATAGACGCTAAGGGGCAGCAGACGATGTATCGTTCCCTGGAGGAAAACATCCGGCTGCAGAGATCCGTTTCCCATGATTTTAAAAATCATCTGTCATATATTCAGATTCTGTTGGACAGGGGAGATTACGAGGGCGCCTCGGAGTATTTAAAAAAGATAAATGGAGAGGTCGATCGCGGCCTGGATATCATCGACACGCATAATCCCATAATAAATACCATAGTAAATGCAAAATATTATGAGGCGAAAAACGCGGGCGCGGTCGTCGTGTGCAAGATCAATGATTTATCGGAGGTCCGGCTGGAGGAAACAGACCTCATAGTATTGCTGTCGAATCTCTTCAATAACGCGGTGGAGGCAATCGAGCGGTGCGCAGGGGAAAAGGTTCTTCGCTTTAAAATCGTATCGGAGCATGGCGCCCTGACTCTGTCCATGCAGAACAGCTACGAGGGCGAAATCGAGAAAAACGGGGAATCCTATGCAACTACCAAAACGCAAAATAAAGAGCTTCACGGAATTGGCATAAAGAATATAATAAGAATCGTCGATAAGTATCACGGCATATATCAGTTTCAACATAACGACCGGGAATTTCGCGTCGTTGTCATGATTCCCGATGGAGCAGGTCCCGCCTGATGGCGGGATTTTTTTCGATTGAATATTTCTGAAAAATTTCCATTTCTGCAATAAAATTTCCAAATCTGCAATTGCTATTGAAAAGTAAATAATTTTTTGCTAGATTAAGCATGAGCCACAGAGAAGCGCGCGGACAGCGAGTGAGCACACTGCCTGTGCGAGGTCGTGTGACAAATTTTGATGGAAAGGAGGAGCCGGTATGAATATGAAAATCGGAGAAAAGCTGATTGATATTTCTGGCAAAATTCTGCAGAATAGGATTGAAAAAGAGAACGGCAAATGGCCGCCCCACTGCATAGGAGTTCTGCATCAGCCGAAAAGACCGCAGCGTCAGAAAAATTGACTGCGCGGAAATGTCAACAGCGAAAAGGAGCGTCCTTTTCACAATGCAGCCATCTGTCAATGGCATGCTGAAAAGAACGCCTCCAAAACACAAGGTTATTTTACTATAATAGGGTGGGGATTGCAAGAA
>CANRJU010000280.1 GCA_947631075.1 uncultured Lachnospiraceae bacterium | reverse complement strand
GCAGAAGGCAAAACAGCAGCAGGTAGTCATGGCGAAGGTGCCGGATCTGTTTCCGGTGGACACGGACCGATACATTTTTTCTTATCAGATACAGGGAAAAGAGCGGGAGGACGAGAACGAGGAAGGCAAGGTCCTAGACGTCCGCGTATTCGCGGCGCCCTCCGAACTGGTGGAGACGTATTACACGCTGGCCAGCACGGCCGGATTAGAAATACAGGCCATTGAGGCGGACGGAAACAGCGTTTTCCAGATTATGCGACGCCAGGTGGCGAAGGACGGCGTGAACATGGCGGTGCAGATCAACCGGCAGACGACGCTGGTGAACGTAATTGCCGGGGACGTGCTGCTTTTGCAGAGGGTCATTCCCTACGGCGTAAATTCCTTTGCCGAGGTGATGATGCAGGAGGAAGTGTTCCAGGCGACGGATTACGACAGGGCCTATCAGATTCTCACCAGCCAGCGGGTGCTCGTGAAAAATCTGGGCGCGGAAAATCCCAACAATGATTTTTCGCTGGGAAAGAGAATTGAGGTGACCGATGGGGGCGAGTTCCTCATCAGCAACATCGGGCGCGTGATTGAATATTATAATTCCAAATACAGGGATCAGCCGATTCAGAAGATTCTGCTGATCGGGCGGGGAAGCAGTATGGCAGGCATTCACGAGCTTCTGGCCAACGAGCTGGGGATTCCGGTGGCGACGCCTACCGAGCTGAACGGCATCCGGTTTAACCGAAAAGTTCGGATTGACGCGGCGATTTTGCAGTATCTGAGCTGCTTCGGCTCCGTGTACGCCCCCGTGAAATTCGTCCCGCAAGAGGTGGCGAGACGGGAGGCGGCCAAGGGTTCGCTGACGGGCTCCGTGCTGATTTTCGTGGGGCTGATGCTTCTCAGCGCGGTGTTAGTGGGCGTGTCATTTTTACAGCTGAGCATGGCGACGAATGAGCGCGACACCATGCGCTCCCGGCACAACGCGCTGGCGTCGGTGGAGAGCGAACATCAGCAGCTGACCGAGCTGACCCACAATTACGAACTGACGGGCCAGTTGAAACAGTATACGGATACCAATAACAACCATTTCCCTAAACTGCTCACGGACATATCGGCGGTGGTGCCCCGGACCTTCCGGATTCAGAGCATTCAGTCCGACGAGAGCACGGTGACGATCAGCGGCGTGTCCAAGGACCGCCTGTCCTCCCTGTCCGTCCTGCAGATGCAGTTAAATAAGCTGGACCGGATTATGGGAGTGACGATCAATCAGATTTCCAAATCCAGCGATGAAATGTCCGGCAGGCGGCAGTACAGCTATACGCTGACGTTCCAGTATGTGCCGAAGGTCATCGCGTCGGATGAGACGGCGGGCAATTCTGACAGCGCGGAAGGCGGGGCGGACGCTTCATCCGGCACAGAGTGAGAGGGGGCGGAGTAAATGAGTCTGAATCAGAAAAAGGCATTGTTGATCGCGTCGGGCGTGGTCGTCCTGCTCCTGGCCTTTTTCCTCGTTTTCCGGCGGAACCAGGCCACGATTGAGGAGCTGAACGCGGAGACGAGACAGCTTACGAACCAGGTGAATTTCCTCAGCCAGCTGCAGATGGAAGTGCACGAGATGCAGGGGCATAAGGAAGAATATGAAAACAGCATTGAGGAGTACACCAACCAGTACCCCTGTAAGATTACCCAGCAGAAAGCGATTTACAACGTGTATCAGCTGATGCAGCACAGCAAGGTGGATGTGACGAGCATTCAGCCGAACAGCCCGGTGGCGTTTTTCCAGGGCGGAGTTTTTCTGGGAGACGCGGGCGCCGCGGATTCGTCTGCTGCGGCTTCGTCGGGGACGGAGTCCGGCGTGTCCGTCACGGAGGACCCGGAACAGCAGGTGTCGGTGGATCAGATGGTCGGGCAGTACACCCGCTATGAGGTGCAGCTGTCCGGAACCCGGAGCCAGATTATGAAGGCGATCGACTGGCTGGCAAATAATAAGGAACATATGTCGGTGGAGCAGTTGAATTTTAGCTACGATAAGACGACCGGTAAGCTGTCGGGGGCCTTGAGCATGAATTTCTATGCCCTCAATGGAAATGGCGAGCCGTATAAGGAGCCGAATATAAAGGGAATTACCATTGGAACCGATAATATAATGGGGAAGATGAAAAAGTGATTTCAGAATTGTAATTCTGAAATCACTTGGAAAAATCACTGAAAGTGATTTTTCATGAAAGTTGATACACTTTCAGTGATTTTTCATAAAGATTGATTTTTCATTGAGTAAAAAAGGAGAGGGTCGTATGATATTTAAGCGGGAACACGAGGGTTTTTCCCTGATTGAAGTTATCATCGCCATGGCGATTTTAGCGATTTTATCCATGCCGATTCTCGCCTATTTTTCGAATGCCATGGTGTCTACTTCCCAGGGGCGGGACACCCACAAGGCCAGCATGGTCGCCCAGTCGGTGGTGGAGGAGCTGAATTCCTGCGCGACGTTTGAGCAGATCGAGGATAAGTTAAAGACGGTTTCGGGCGGCGCCTGGACGGTGGTGACGGCTTATAATGACAGCACGGGAAAGACAGAGCTGTCAAAGGACGTGACGGAGGATGGCACGGATTACACGGCGCGGGTGACCGTGGATTATAAAAGCTATGCCGGTGCTCCGGCAACGACGGACGGACCGGAAGCCAAGTACAACGATTACGAGATGCCGCAGCTGAAAGAGGTGTACGCGGATACCAATGTGGTAATCGCGGAGACGGATCAGACGGAGACGGCGGTGAGCGATTTTCTCTATCAGTTGTACCCCCAAAAGGAAAGCGTTACTGAGGCGGAGGTCAAAAAGGGCATGGAGCGCAAACTGCATCTTAATGTGGAAAAAGAAGCGAGCGGCGATATTTACCATGTAGTGGGATCTTATAAATACAGCTATCTCCCCGGTTCGCAAGTAGATGATTTCGAGGCGGTGGTGGAGGATGTGAGGATCGAGAAGGAAAAGCTGGCTAATATTTACTTTTTCTACAACCTGCTTCAAACAAATAAGACCGAGATGGTAGATGTGGATTTTGGCAGTAGTATAACCTCTGGTGATGTGAAAAATCTGAATATCTATTTTGTCTGCCAGAAGCCTGAGGAGAAAGGGGCGGAGTATAAGCTGATGTTTGAGGATGTAACGGGCGTGGAGCTAGATGCCCAATATTACACAAATGGCATCACGGCAGAGGGAATGACGGTGGATGAATCGGGCATTGTGACGCACGATGGTGATAATAATGGAAAGCGAATCGCCCACATTACGGTGGACGTGTACGCGAAAGGCACGACGGTTTCTGATGATTCCACCCCGATTGCCAGAGTGGAGACCTCGAAAGGAGAATGATTGATATGATTTCACGGCTGAAAGAATTATTTTCCGAAAAAAACGAATCCGCGAAAAAAGGATTTCTGAAAAAGGGATTTTCGAAAAGCGGATTTCAAAAAAATGAATTTCATAAGCGGGAAGGTTCCTCGCTGATTTCGGTAATTATCGGGGTCGTGTTTCTGTCGGCCATCGGGCTGACCGTTCTCACGGTGGCTTCCCGGTACGCGGTCACGACGATTGTGGACCGCAATTCGGCGGATAATTTTTACCAGACCGAGGGAATTTTGGAGGAGATCCGCACGGGGCTTTTGGAGAAGGCGGGAGACGCCAGCGAGAAGGCTTACACAGAAATTCTGGAAAATTATACCTCGGAGAAGGGCTCCATGAAGGAAAAGTACGCCAAGGAGTATCTGAGCGGTTTTGTCTCATCTCTGATGAATGACGGCCTGACTTACGACCCA
>CANRJU010000279.1 GCA_947631075.1 uncultured Lachnospiraceae bacterium | reverse complement strand
GTAATAGCCGTTCCCCTCCGCGTCGATGATGACCATGCGGTTCATGGTACTCTTCTCGGACATGGTAGCCAGCAGCTCAAGGCTTTCCCTGCTTGTAAGCTCGTCCTGCTCCCCGATATAGGCGGCTATGCCCTCTATGTATTGGAAATGCTGATTAATGATGTTCTGGAAATTCTGGCTCTGATGTTCAACGTCGTTGACTACCGTGCTCTTGGCGTTTTTTTCGACGTCCCGGAATATAAGGATAAGAAACGTCAGCGTAATACTGAGAACGAAAACCAGAAAAATCACCATCGGAAGAAAATGGGATTTGGAATTGGCGGTTTTGTTTGAATTATGCATTGGTAACTCCTATATATTATGAAACAGCAAAGCTGTTTCCGCATCCCGCAGGAATCTGAATTACGGGCTGTCTGCACCGTACCGTACATTCAGCGTCAGGCAAAACAGAGAAATACTCTGTGGGTATAATCGAAAAGTAGTCCGGCAACAGACGATTGATTCAGGCCGACAAATATGAGAAAATGCGTCTATATGCCAATATGCATATTTATTGTACCACATCTTTCCGAAATATTCAAAAGAATATTTGATAAATATGAAAAAATATTGAAAATAACTTTTAAATAAAAGCCTACACGCGAAAATGAGCGGTAAACAGATTGACAAACCGGGAGACTGAGGGGGATAATGAAACGGAAAGACCGGATTTTGGGAGGGAAAGGGTTTTGCTCATGAAGGATAAAACGATTACGGCGGGGCGGCTCTGTCTCGGCATTCTCGCTCATGTTGACGCCGGGAAGACTACGCTCTCGGAAGGGATCCTGTATTTGTCCGGGAGCATCCGGACGCTCGGCAGGGTGGATCATCAGGACGCGTTCCTGGATAATTATGAGTTGGAGAGGGCGCGAGGCATCACGATCTTTTCGAAACAGGCGGAGCTGACGCTCGGAGATCTGCCGGTGACGCTGATGGATACGCCGGGGCATGTGGATTTTTCGGCGGAGATGGAGCGGACGCTGCAGGTATTGGACTACGCCATTCTGGTCATCAGCGGGGCGGACGGCGTGCAGGGGCACACCCGGACGGTGTGGCGGCTGCTGGAGCAGTACGGCGTCCCCGTCTTTCTTTTCGTGAACAAAATGGACTAGCCGGGCACGGAGCGGGAGCGCCTGATGGCGGAGCTGAAGGAAACGCTTAGTGGGAATATTGTGGACTTTAGCGGAGAGCGGAATGAGGAATTTATGGAAAATGTGGCGCTCTGCGACGAGGAGCTGCTGGAGCAGTTTCTGGAGAGCGGCGCGCTGGACGAATCCCTCGTGCCGGGACTGATCCGGGAGAGGAAGCTGTACCCCTGCTTTTTTGGCTCGGCGCTGAAAATGCAGGGCGTGTCAGAATTTCTGGACGGCCTGAAAACATATGTGGAAAGCCCGGAATACGGAGAAGAACTGGGCGTGCGGGTATTTAAAATCGCAAGGGACGATCAGGGAAACCGCCTCACGCATGTAAAGGTGACCGGCGGCGTTCTGCGGGGACGGATGGAGCTGACGGGGGCGGACGGGAGCTGGCAGGAGAAAATCCACCAGATCCGCGTCTATTCCGGGAGCCGTTATGAGACAGTTTCCGAGGCGCCCGCGGGAATGGTATGCGCCTTGACCGGACTGACGGAGACATTTCCCGGCGAGGGACTGGGAATCGAGACAGTGAAAAATAAGCCGGTGCTGGAGCCGGTGTTAAATTATCGGATTCAGCTGCCGGAGGGCGTGGACGCGGCGGCTGTCCTGCCGAAGTTCCGGCTGCTTGAGGAGGAGGAGCCGGAGCTTCATTTGGCGTGGAATGAACAGCTGCAGGAGATTGAGGCCCAGGTCATGGGCGAGGTGCAGGTCGAGATTCTGCAGCAGCGGATTAAAGAGCGCTTTGATCTGGATGTCTCCTTTGGAACGGGAAATATCGTGTATAAGGAGACAATCGCCAATGCCGTCGAGGGAGTGGGACACTTTGAGCCGCTGCGCCACTACGCGGAGGTGCATCTGTGGATGGAGCCGGGAGAGCCCGGGAGCGGCGTGCAGGCAAAGAGCGTGTGCAGCGAGGACTGGCTGGATCGGAACTGGCAGCGGCTGATTCTGACTCATGTAATGGAAAAGGAGCACCGGGGCGTCCTCACGGGAGCGCCTCTCACAGATGTAAAAATTACCCTCATCGCGGGGCGCGCTCATCTGAAACACACCGAGGGCGGGGATTTCAGGCAGGCGGTCTACCGGGCCGTGAGGCAGGGACTGATGCAGGCGGAATCCGTGCTCCTGGAGCCCTTCTATGAATTTACGCTGGAGGTGCCGGAGACGGCGGTGGGCAGGGCGATGACCGACCTCGAACAGATGGGAGCCGTCTTTGAGCTGAAACAGGATGTTTCAATGAAATCTTTGAGTTCAATGAACCAGAACGCTTCAATGAACTCTTTGAGTTCGATGAACCCGAAGGGCTCATTGTTATGTGGCCAGGGTCCGGTGAGCACGATGCAGAATTACGCCAGGGAACTGGCGGCATACACCCGTGGCGAGGGGCGGCTTGTCTGCGTGCCGGCGGGATACCGCCCGTGCCACAACGCGGATGAGGTGATTGCCCAGATCGGCTACGAGCCGGAGCGGGATTTGGAGAACACGGCGGATTCCGTATTCTGCGCTCACGGCGCAGGGTTTACGGTAAACTGGCGGGAGGCGCCGGGCTATATGCACATACAGACCGGAGCAGGGAAAAAACCGGATGAGGATTCAGATTTGTCGGATGCGGAAGAAACGCCGTCCGGTGGAAGCGCCGACGAGGAATTTATCGATATAGAAGAAATCGACGAGATTCTCATGCGCACGTCCCACGCCAACCGGAAGCCGGAGCCCATTTCCCACAAGGGAATATCCGGGAAAAAGGCGCGCTCTCTGACGGCGAAGCCGGTAGGGCTCGCCAAGCCCAGAAAGGGCGGGTACAGCTCCGGTAGGGAGCGGTATCTTCTGGTGGACGGTTACAACATTATTTTTTCCTGGCCGGAACTAAACGAGCTGGCAAAGACCGGCATCGACGCCGCCAGGGGCCGCCTGATGGACATTTTGTGCAATTATCAGGGATTGAAAAAATGCCATCTGATTCTGGTCTTTGACGCCTACCGGGTGCAGAAGCACCCCACGGAGGTGATTCAGTACCATAACATCACCGTGGTCTATACCAAGGAGGCGGAGACGGCAGATCAGTACATCGAGAAATTTGCCCAGGAAAAGGGAAAGGATTATCATGTCACCGTCGCCACCTCGGACGGGCTGGAGCAGATCATCATCCGGGGAGCGGGCTGCCGCCTGATGTCGGCGAGGGACTTGGAGAGCGATGTAAAACGGGCCGCCGAGGAGGCGAGAGAGTATATGAGCGACAGCACGGGCGGGGGTTATTAGAGCCTGCTGCATAATGCCGCTGCATAATAAAAAGAAAATACGAAATCTGCGGAGCGTGAAAACACAGATGTTACAGATAGCAGTTTGTGATGATGAAAAAGTATTTATAGAAAAAATAAAAAAGAATGTCAGCGAATATTTTGACAGACGTCAGATTGAGTACAAAATCGACACGTTTATTTCCGGAAATGAGTTTGTGGAATTAAAGGAAAAAATGAAGGATTTTGATATTGTTTTTATGGACATTGATATGGACGGCTTAAACGGAATTGAAACGGCCAGGGAAATGCGCAAGGTCTGTCCGGACGCATTTTTAATCGGCTCATCATCAGAATGTGTGGAATAAAAATTGGCTTAAAGCCTCATAAACATTGAAAAAGCATACGATCTCTGTTA
>CANRJU010000278.1 GCA_947631075.1 uncultured Lachnospiraceae bacterium | reverse complement strand
GCCGAGGGTGGCGGCCAGCCTGGTGGTCAGGGAGCCAAACCAGGAAAAGCCTGTCTGGCCCTGCTCGTCCGCGTCCCCCAGGGAGAGCCGTAGCGCGGTCCCGATTTTTCGCTGGACAAAGCGCAGATGAACGGTGTGGTATATGTGCAGCCCCATGAGGAGGACGAGCAGCGGCCCGCCCCAGAGAAGCTGGTTGAACGACAAAAGAAATGACACAGGATAATCCCCCGCGTTATGTAATTGTTTAATAGTATGTGGCGGGCGGCGGTAAAATGCTAGGAAATCGTGTGTGTAAAGAGGGCTTGAAAGAAAAGTGCCGACATGGTAAAGTATAAGGATAAACATGGGACAGGTTTTTGGCGCCCATAGTATTGTAAGATAAGTTGAAAAATGAGTTCGATAGCTTATTGTTTCACGATGTGAGGGCTTATATGGGAAAGATGAAATCGCTGTTTACTTCCATGCTAAAGGTAGGGGTAATTGGATTTGGCGGCGGAAATGCGTTGATTCCTGTGATTGAGCAGGAGATTGTCAAGGAAAAAGGGCTGGTCACCAAGGAGCAGTACGACAAGGATATTATCGCGGCGACGCTGACGCCGGGAGCCCTTCCGTTGGAGATTGCCTCCGGCGTGGGATATCAGTGCGCCGGAAAGCGCGGGATGATTCTGGGCGGCGTCTGCATGGCGCTTCCGGGCGCGGCGCTCACGGTGCTGATGTTGTCGGGCCTGCGGGTTCTCGACGCGGCGGTTCTGCGCCAGATTCAGTACGCCTCGATCGGCATTACGGCATTTATCATGTGTCTTTTGACAGAATATATTTTGAGCACGCTGAAATTGTACCGAAACTCGCGCTACCGTGTCTTTCTCTGGTGCGTCATTGTCGGCGTGTTCCTTCTCACAGGGGGAAAGACGGTCTGTCAGATTTTCCATCTGGGCTTTACCGTGCCGAAATTTTCCACGATCGAGGTCCTGCTCGTGACGCTTTTGGGCGCTGTCGTGTACGGACTGCGGCCGCAGGGCAAGAAAAAGAAGAAGAAAAAGAAAAAGGCGATCCGATTCCGGCCGATGGTGGGCGGAATCGGAATCTGGTTCATTTTTTTTGTCGTCCTGTCGATTCCCGCCTTTGTGCTGATTCCGGCGGGGACGGCGGTGTTCGACCTCCACGCGATTGCGTCCTCCCTGCTCTCCTTCGGGGGCGGCGACGCCTATCTCACCATAGCGGACGGGCTTTTTGTGCCGGATTTTATCTCCGGCAATGAATTTTACAACCACCTTGTCCTGATTGTAAATGTGCTGCCGGGCTCGATTCTGTGCAAGACGCTCTCCGGCATCGGATACGCCTACGGCGAGGCGGCGGGCGGTAGCGTGTGGGCCGGCTACGCGATGGCGCTGGCGGGCTTTGCGTGCAGCGTGGCGGGCTCCTGCGGCGTCTTTTTTGCCATTTATCATGTGTATGGGTGGCTGGAGAGAATCAATGTTTTTGTGATTATTAAAAAGGTAATCCGAGTCATTGTGTCGGGCCTTCTGCTGACGGTGATGGCGGGGCTGATCCAGTCCGGCATCGAGATGAACAGCAACGAGCAGCTGCCGTGGTTTACGGTGCTGGCCATGATATTTATTATTTACGGCCTCAATTTATTTTTGTATCATAGGTGTAAGTGTAAGAATCTTTGGATGATTCTCATTTCTCTGGCGCTGTCTGTTGCGGTGTGCAACGTGATCGGCGTATAAATGAATGAAATGGAGTGGCTTTTGTTATGCACATCTGGAAACATTTTTCCACAATTACAAGACACCGCCACAAGGTGATTGCGCACTGCTTTAAGGCGGGAATTTTCTGGCAGGGACTTTTTCACGACCTGTCCAAATACAGCCCGGCGGAGTTTATTCCGGGGGCGCGCTGTTATCAGGGGTTTCAGAGCCCGAATGAGAGGGAGAGGGAGCTGTACGGATTTTCGCGGGCGTGGCTGCACCACCAGGGGAGAAATAAGCACCATTTTGAATACTGGGTGGACTACAATCAGGAGCTGAACCGAAAGGAGCCGGTGCAGATGCCGACGCGGTATCTGATCGAGATGTTCTGCGACCGGGTGGCGGCCAGCAAGATTTATTTTGGAGAGGATTACGACCAGAGCAAGCCCTATCAGTATTTTGACAAGGGGCGCAAGCGCCGTTGGATGCACGAGGAGACGTCGAGGCGGCTGGAGGAGCTTCTCGTCATGCTCCGCGACAAGGGCGAGGAGGAGACATTTTCCTATATCAGAAATGTGGTCAAGCCGGAGGGAAAGAAGGATAAAATTCATTGGAAGTGACAGATTTTTCACAGGGAAGCGTCCGCAGAAATATTGTGCGGCTGGCGGTGCCTATGACGCTGGCGCAGCTGATCAACGTGCTGTACAATATTGTGGACCGCATTTATATCGGACATATTGAGGAGGGCAATGTGCTGGCATTGACCGGGGTGGGCGTGTGCCTGCCGGTCATAACCATGATCATTGCCTTTGCCAATCTGGTGGGTATGGGCGGCGGCCCGCTTTTTTCGATTGAGCGGGGAAAGGGAGAGGAGCGGGAGGCAGAGTATATTCTGGGAAACAGCTTTGTTCTTCTGCTCCTGTTCGGAATCGCGCTGACCGCGGTCGGCCTTATAATCAAGCGCCCCCTTCTCTATCTGCTCGGGGCCAGCGACCAGACGTATCCCTATGCCGGCAACTACATGACAATTTACCTGTTTGGAACAATTTTTGTGCTGGTGAGCCTGGGGCTCAATTCTTTTATCAATGCCCAGGGATTCGGGCGGACGGCGATGGTCACGGTGGCGCTGGGAGCGGGGCTGAACGTGCTGTTGGATCCGCTGTTTATTTTTGTGTTCGGACTGGGCGTGCGGGGCGCGGCAATCGCCACGGTGATTTCCCAGTTCGCGGCCGCCGTGTGGACGCTGCGGTTTCTCTTGGGAAAGCGGGCGGTAATCCGGCTGCGGCGGGATCGGCTCGGACTGGAGGCAAAACGGGTTTTCCGCATTATGGGCCTGGGCGTGTCCGGATTTACCATGTCTGTGACAAATTCCCTCGTGCAGATGGTGTGCAATTCCACTTTGCAGCAGTTCGGCGGCGACCTCTATGTGGGCGTTATGACTATTGTCAACTCCGTCCGGGAGGTGACGGTGATGCCGGTGTCGGGCATCTCCTCCGGCGCGCAGCCGGTGATGGGCTACAATTACGGCGCCGGGCGCTATGACCGGGTGCGACAGAGCATCCGATTTATGTCTTTTACGACGATTTTATACACGCTGATCGCGTGGCTCGCCGTCTTTTTGTTTCCGGAAATTTTTCTGGGGATTTTCAGCAGCGATCCGTCGGTCATTCAGGCGGGGACCAGCTGCCTTCATATTTATTATTTTGGATTTTTCATGATGGCGCTGCAATTCTGCGGGCAGACGACCTTTACGGGACTGGGATTCAGCGGGCGGGCCGTGTTTTTTTCCATATTCCGCAAGGTGGTCATCGTGGTGCCGCTGACCTTGCTTCTTCCCTATGTGGGAGGCCTGGGCGTAAAAGGCGTGTTCTGGGCGGAGCCGATTTCCAATTTCATAGGCGGCGGCGCGTGCTTTCTCACGATGTATTTGACCGTTTACAGGCGGACGCTTGCCGAGAATAAAACGGACGGAAAACAGGAATAGTTGCCATTGACCATAGGGCGAAACTTGTGTATAATTTTTGTAGGAATGATGGCTCGCGCGGAAATGAATAATAGCGCGGAAATGAGTGGCAGCTCCGAAATGGAGGGGGATTATGGCAAGGACAGTAGGGATAGGAATACAGGATTTTGAGACGATTGTATCCAATCATTATTTTTATATAGACA
>CANRJU010000277.1 GCA_947631075.1 uncultured Lachnospiraceae bacterium | reverse complement strand
CGCCCTGCAGGTTCAGAAGCGTCCCCGTGTCCGCGTCCGTGATCCCGTGCCCCAGCGTGCCGAATTTTCCATCCTTCGTGATATAGGTCAGCGTGCCGATTCCCTGGGTATCCTCCCGCACCCACGTCCCGATCTTGTAACTGCCGTCCGTCGCCCGGATGGGGCGGACAGCCAGCTGGATCTGCTCTCGGCCCCGGCGGACCGTCACCGAGCTCTTGTGGTTTCCCGTTTTCTGAATCTCCCGGTTCAACTGCTGTATCGTGGGCACTGGCACGCCGTTCCATTTTAAAATGTAATCCCCGCTCTTTAATATATTTCCGGCAGGCGCGTAGGTCAGGCCGTCCTTTCCCTCAATTTCCGCCGTGTCTAACACCAAAAGGCCGTTGGTGGCCACATAGATCCCGATGGGCTCCCCGCTGGGCGCCACCTCCATCCTCTGAATCACCCGGATATTCACCTGCTTCATCGGAATCACGCCGAACAGCTTTACCGGCACCTCATAGCTGCCGCTCTCCCCGGAAACCAGAGAAAAACCGTCCTCCTCGTTGGTCACCTTCAATACTTCCCGCGACTCCTCCGTGCGGCACCAGAACGGGAGCTTAATGTCCGCCTTCTCTCCCACAAAGGCAAATAGCCGGTCCGGCACCGAGGCGTCCATATAGCGGACCAGGGCGATTCCCAGCACGAACAGGTCCGCAGCCAGTAATAATAAGAAAAAACCGCGAAATTTCTTTTTCATCTCAATCTCCATTCCGGAGCGTTTGCGCGACAGCACACTATCTCCATTCCGGTATGACATAAATAAACAGGAGCCCTTTTGTTAAAGAACTCCTGTATAGTATATCCTTGATTCACGTTTCATAAACAGATTTATTTTTGCAATTTTCACGCGTAATTCTTCTGTTCCCGCGCCAGCCGCTTCATCTCCCTGGCGCTCTCCCGGACTGCCTCCGTAATCTCCACGCCGCCGAGGATGCGGGCCAGCTCCTCCTCCGCCTCCTCCGGCGACAGCAGGCGGATCCGTGTGGTGGACCTATCCTTCTCCACCGCCTTTTCAATGGCGTAATGCCGGTCGGCCATGGCGGCGATCTGCGCCAGATGGGTGATGCAGAGAATCTGATGGCTCTTTCCCAGAACATTCATCTTCTCCGACACCTTCTGCGCCGTCCGGCCGCTGATGCCCACGTCGATCTCGTCAAAAATCAGCGTCTCTATCTCATCGCTGTCGGCAAAAACCGACTTAATCGCCAACATGATACGGGACAGCTCGCCCCCGGAGGCAATCTTTTCAAGGCTCCTCTTGGGCTCGCCGGGATTCGTGGCAATCTTAAATTCCACTTCGTCCTTACCCTGGGCTGAAAAATGCTCCTTGGGCGCAATCTGTATCTCAAAATCCACATGGGCAAAATTCAGATCCGACAGCGCCGCCACGATTTCTTTTTCCAGGCGCTTCGCCGTCTTTTTCCGGCTCTTTGTGAGGGCGGCGCACTGGGTCTCCAGCTCTCCTTGCAGCTCCTCAAAACGCTTCTGCCTCTCCAGACAGTAATTTTCATAATCGGACAGTCGGGCCAGTTCCTCCTCCGCCCTCTGCCGGTAAGCCATGATCTCCTCACAGGTATCCCCGTACTTGGCCTGAAGGGCGTGAATCTGATCCAGACGGCTCTGCATCTGATTCAGTTCTCCCTCGTCAAAGGAAAAATCGTCCATAAAAGAGGAAATTTCCCGGTTAAAATCGTTGAGCAGATTTTCAATCTGAAGCAATTCCTCAGAAAATCCGGCGATGGAAGGGTCGAAATCCTCAATGTCGCCCAGCTTTTTCAAACTGCGCCCCACCGCTCCGGACACGGCGTCCCCGCAATACTCATGCACCTCGCCCAAAGTCTCCACGATGGTCCCCGCATGAGACGCCAGGCGGAAATCGTCCTCGATGGAATCCATCTCCTCCTGTGTCAGATGGGCCGCGTCGATCTCATCCCTCTCATATTGCAGAAAGCCGATCCGGCGGCTCCTCTCGTCCGCCGGAAGATCGTCCTGCTCCATCTCCTGCTGCACCGCCCGGTACTCCCTGTACAGGCCGGCAATCTTCCGCTTTAACTTCTCCACAGGCTCCCCGCCGTATTCATCCACAATTTCCAAATGGCGCTCCCTGCTCAACAGGGACTGGTGCTCGTGCTGCCCGTGAATATCCAGGCAGAGCGCCGCCGCCTTGCGAATCACGCTGACAGCGACGCTCTCCCCATTAATCTTATTAACACTCCGGTTTTCCGTTATCTTCCGGGAAATCACTAGCTGCCCGTCCTCCGGGTACACGTCTAACTCCCGCAGCTTCTCCAGCGTGTTTTCATTCTCGATCTGGAATACCGCCTCCACCGTGGCGTGATCGCCATTGCGCCCGATCATCTCCGGCGAGACCCTGGCTCCCAGCGCTATGTTGATGGAACCCACCAGAATGGACTTCCCGGCCCCCGTCTCACCCGTGAGAATATTCAGGTGCCGTCCGAAATCCACGTCGATCTCATCAATCAGCGCAAAATTCTTTACATGTAAATTAACCAGCAAATGTGCTCCCCCCTGTTGTATTTCTCTGTGCTCAGCGCTTTTATCTAAGCTTGTTTTGTCTCTGCATAATTCTTAATTATAGATTACTTAATTTTTTTAACCTGCACCCGGCAGCCCAGCTTCACGCCATTGACCACCGCGTAAATCGTCGTGACGCCCTTTTTCCGCCCCGTCACAAGGCCGTCGGCGGATACCGTGGCTATATTGATATCCCGTGAGTACCAGGTGACGCCCGTGTCAATCTCGTTGACGCGGAGCTGCTCGGTATCGTACTGGCGCAAGACAATCGCCTTCCGGTTCAGGTCTACCACCAGCACGTCGCAGTGCCCGACCATGCCGTTGGACGTCTCGCCGTAAATCGTGGCCTCACCTGCTCTCTTTGTGTGAATCTTGCCCCGCTTATCCACCGTGGCCACCTTCTTGTTGTCCGAATAATACCGGATCGAGGACGTGGTGTTGGCGGGCTCCGCCGCAATGCCCGACTGAACGGACTTGCCCTTGGCCACCGTAATCTCGTTGTTCGACACAGATACGCCCGTCGCCTCCACCGGCTCTGACACCGTAATGATACAGGTAGCGGACTTATTGGAACCGTCCGTGGACGTCGCCGTAATCTTGACGATGCCCGCGGAGACGCCCAGAACCCGTCCCGTGGCGCTGACCGTGCCCACCTGCGTATTGTCCGACGTCCATGTCACTTTTTTGATCGTGGCATTTTTAGGAGTGATCTTTGCCTTTAATTTCATCGTCTTGCCCACCATCAGGGAAGCCGTGTATTTATTCAGCTTGATCTTTTTGACCTTGTTCACCACCTGCACCTTGCAACTGGCATGCGCGCCGCTGCCGTCCTTGGCCGTAGCCCGGATGTAGGTAGTCCCTAGCTTCTTCGCCTTTACCTTTCCCTTGGACGTCACGGTGGCGACGGACTTCTTGGTGGATTTCCATGTCACGCCCTTTTTGGACGCGCCCGTCACGGTGGCCTTCACCTTCAACGTCTTGCCCTTCTGCAGATACTTCTTTTTGGGCGTCACGGTGACAACGGTCTTTTCCGTGTCAACAGGCTCTTCCACCGGCTTTTCCTTCACCGTCACCACGCAGGTCAGAATGCCCGGATTGTCCTGGCTGTCGTTGGGTCGGCCGGTAATGATTGCCGTGCCCGCGGCGAGGCCGGTTATAATGGGGTTGGAATTTTCATCCAGCGTTATGGAGACAAGGCTGGTGTCCGGCGTGCTCCACACTACCGTCTTGTCATAGGCCGTGGCCGGTTCAAATGTGGGCTTCAATGTGACCGAACTGCCCACTTCCACCGTCTCCTGGGTC
>CANRJU010000276.1 GCA_947631075.1 uncultured Lachnospiraceae bacterium | reverse complement strand
TGTTAGGTATCGGCGGCTGCGCGGCCTGGCTGATCGCGGGGCTTGCGCTCATGCCGTTAGCGCGGGGGGCCGACCGGAGGCAGAAAAGGGAGCGCGGCGACTACTACGACGTCACGGGCTATATGGAGCAGCTCCTCTGTTCCTATAAGCGGTGGGGGACATTGACGAAAGCCCTCTCGGACTGCCAGCTTCTCTATGAGGAAAACACGCCCATGAGAAAAGAGGTGGACCGGGTATTGGGGGCCTTAAAGGGTGAAGGAGAGGGAAACGCCTTTGCCGGCATGGAAAAAAGATATCCGGGGAGACGTCTGCGCATGCTGCACCGCTTTCTGGAGGAGGCGGAGAAGATGGGCGGGGATTGCCGGGAAACGCTGGACATCCTGTTGAAAGATCTCTATATGTGGAAACGCCGGGTGCTGTCCTACCAGAAAAAAAAGCAGTATATCCGGCAGGAGTGCAGGCTGTCCGTGCTGATGGCGGCGGGACTGTGCTATCTCTCCCGGTGGATCATACCGGTTGATCTTGTGCGGAGCGGGCGGATTCTGTGGGCCTATCAGTGTTCCGCTGTGACGGCGGGTCTCATTTTTATCGGTCTGGACGTCTGGATGAGGCGGCGCCTGTCGGGACCCTGGAACAGCGAAAAAGAGATCCTGTCAGAGCGGGAGAGCCAGAGCGTGACGCGGCAATATGAGCGGCTGCAGAGGGGAAAAAGAGCGCTGTTTGCCAGAAAAATATGCGGGAGCGAAGTGTCAAGGGAGTTCCCGTACTGGATACTGACCGTGACGCTGTATCTGCAGCAGGACAGTGTGTATCAGGCGATTATCCACGCGACGGGGCAGTTTCAGGGCGTGATGGAACAGGAAATCAGGAAACTGCTGCGGGGCATATACGAGGATCCTCTTTCCATCCAGCCCTATCACGATTTTTTCCGGGCGCTGGATCTGCCGGACGTGAAAACGGGCATGAAGCTGCTCTACGCCATCAGCCAGAACGGGCCGCAGGACGCGGGCAGACAGATTTATTTTCTGGTAGACCAGAATATGGAGATGATGGACCAGAGCGAGCAGAAGCAGTTCGACAAGCAACTGGCGGGATTTGAGTTTCTCAAGCAGATTCCCATGGCGGCGGCCGGGATCAAGATTGTGGCGGACATGCTGATATTTTTGATGGCCTTCATGGGAAGCGCGGCGGGAGGACTGTAACAGTGAAAGTGAGGGATACAATGCAGAAAAGAGCGGAGGAATACGCGGAGTGGCTTTCCCTCGTCCTGTTCGGGGGGATGATTTTGTGGGTGTTTGAACTCCTGTACGGATGGGTGGGAGGCTGACGCGGGATGATATATTGGCTCAGGTATTACAAGAATGCCGTCATGGCCGTGGTGTGGCTGGCTTTGCTGGCGGCGGGAGGCGTTGTCCTGTTCGGGACGTGCTGGCGGGAGTACGGAATAGTGGTCGGGGACGGCGCGTCGGTTTCCCCGCTGATCTGGCAGGGGGATGAGCCCGCGTTGGAGACTCATAACCGGCGGGTCGCCCGCGGCGCTCGCGTGACGGTGAGAGAGCTGGCGTCGGCCCGGCCAGACGGGAGCAAAGTCGTTTTGCGGGACGGGCAGGGAAACGAGACAGACGGCGTCATTGACACGGGAAAGCCCGGAATTTACTCATATGTGGCAATCGCGAAGAACCCGGGAAATGGGCGGGAAGTGAGAAAGAATGTCCTGCTGTTAGTAGATGGGGGGAAGGTATATTGAGAATTACAGGAGTGCTCAGTCATGTAGTGCTGTATTTGTTTCTCATGGTCTTTATGTGGGTGGGCGTGACCTATGTCTCCCAGAATATCTGGTACAGCAGCGCCAGAAATTTTTACAGCAGCGTTGTGTCACGGCTGGAGAACAGTTATTTTGACGAGAGAGTCATCGACATGTGCAAAGAAGACGCCCGAGAAAACGGCTACAGGCTGACGGTGGACGTCTTTGGAGAGGAGGGAGAGCGGGACGCCAGAGTCATTCTGGACATGACCTATGTGTTTCCCATTCTCAAGACAGCCAGACAGTACACGATAGAAGGATATGCCAGATAGAAAGGGGGAGCCATGCGGACACTGATTCTCTGTATCATCGGAGCCAGCTCCATTTTAATGGCGGCTGTCATTCACGGCACGGTCAACACGGAGACTCGAATGGCCAGCCAGGTGGAGGAATCCCTTTCGAGAGCCATGATGGAGACGGAGAGGGAGATCGCGGCGCAAAACAGCCGCGGAATCCAAAACCGCGAGGATATGATCAGCGCTTTTATGCAGATGCTGGCGGTTCAGATGGCCCAGGAGGAACCGGGGGCGGAGATCGAGGCGGCAGTCTGCGAGTGCGACTATGAGAAAAAGACGATGGAAATCGAGGTGACGGCCCGGTATGACAGGCCGGACAAAAAGAGAGGGAGCGTCTCTGTCCGGCGGCGGGTCGCGCTGGCAAAAAAAGAATAAAGAATAAGGAGAATAAGGAGGGAAAAATTGAGGATGAAAATAAGACAAAGAATACTTTCATTTTTGTTGGTGATCGCCGTGGCGGCGGGATGCGTGGGACAGATCCGGCATCCCATGACGGCGCAGGCAAAGACAGCCGTGCTGTCGCTGAAAAATATGGGAACTCACGGCGAAATCATCATACACGGACACAAAAAGAGCAGCAACAGTTCCTGGTGGCAGCAGAAGCTGGACGGCAAGCAGGGGTTCTGCCTCACGCTGGGAGGACGCTGCTACACGGGAGATACCTACAAGTCGACCAAAACGGTGGAGTACAGCAGTGGGGACTCGGGAAAGGCCGGCGCTTATGCCAGGGTGATTTACTGGTACGATACGGTCCACAACCAGGGAAAGCGGGCGTGGATTTTCGCGCAGGCGCTCATGTGGTCCATCGCGGCGGGGGATTATGACGAGAAAAGCCTGAAACAGGTGTTAAAGACGATGAAGGAGAATACGGGCTATTTTGACAAGAGCGCGAACGAACTCTACAAGGCCATTTTTGAGACAAAGGACACGTTTGTCGCCAAGGCGACCCACTGGGAGAAGCAGGCGGGATGGCAGGAGCTCATGACCGTGGATTCCGAGCCGGTCAAGGCCAAGTACGAGTATTCCTCCACGAGCAAGGAGCAGTTCTATCGCCAGAGGATCACCGTTCACAAAAAGGATGAGAACGGAAAGCCGTTGGAGGGAGTAAAGTTCACGCTCCACATTGACAATTATGAGGAGATTTATTCCTACGCGGTGAAGGATCGGGACGACAATTATACCCAGAATAAAATAGACGAATCCCATGGACTGGATGTGACGGGCTACACGGATGCCAACGGGCAGATCGCGTTCCGGCTGACGTACCGGCTCCAGTCGGAGGAAATCTATTATTATGAGGATGAGGTGCGGAATCAGGCGGGATTTGATTACGCTGAGGCGGAAAAAATTCTGAAGGACGAGGATCTGTTAGTGGCTGCCCGCCTCTCCAAAGACATGGCGGATTACTCGGCTTCGGCGAGCCTTGTAGTTCAGTTCCAGAACATCCGCAACGACTATGTTCTCACGGAAGAGGACCCGGGGAACGCCAATATACATCTGGGCAGCGACAATGTAACCAATATCACGCTAAAAAAGGATCAGAGCTGGCTCAAAGGCACGGATGACACGTGGCCGGATACGGGCTCGGAAGATCCGGCGGCCTACGAGAAGGCATACCAGACGGACGATATCGTAAACGAGTACAAGCGGGTGGCCGTTCAGGTGAAAAAGCAGGCGGGAAATACCGCGGATGGCAAGGCGTACGGCGACGCCGTCCTTCAGGGAGCCCGGTACATGCTCTACTCTGACGCGGCGTGCCAAAACGAAGCGACCGTCTATGTGGATG
>CANRJU010000275.1 GCA_947631075.1 uncultured Lachnospiraceae bacterium | reverse complement strand
GTCGGACAGAAGCGCGCCACGGATCCGCGGCATTTTGCCGTCCTTATCCAGCATGTCGGCCCGGGAGGCCACCCCGATCAGCGTTCCCAGCGTGTCAAACATGTCCACAAAGAGAAAGGCAAATAGCACGACGATGAAATCCAGCGATAGCACCTTGGAAAAATCCATTTTCATAAAGGTAGGAGCCAGGCTGGGGATCGCGAAGCCATTTGAAAAATCCGGGAACATGCTGGGAAATCCGGCCGCCGCGTCCGGGCGGTACAGGCCGGTCAGCTGGCAGATCATACCCATGCCCCAGGTGATGAGAATGCCCCACAGGATATTGCCCTTGACTTTTTTCGCGGCCAGAAAGGCGGTGACGAGAATGCCGATCAGCGCCAGCACCACGGTAATTCCCTCCTGGGTAAAAGTCCCGGCGTCCGCGGAGGCCTTGAAAGAATAGAGGCTCACCAGTGTAGAACTGTCCACTACGATGTTGGCGTTCTGGAGGCCGATAAAGGCGATGAACAGCCCGATTCCCACGGACACAGCGTGCTTGAGACTGATGGGAATCGCGTTGAAAATGGCCTCCCGCACATTGGTCAGGGAGAGGGCGATGAAGATCAGCCCCTCTACAAATACCGCCGCCAGCGCCATTTCCCAGGAGTACCCCATGCGGATGACTACGGTGTAGGCAAAGTAGGCGTTCAGGCCCATGCTGGGCGCCAGCACGAACGGGTAGTTGGCAAACAGGGCCATCAAAAGAGTCCCTCCCATGGCGGCCAGTACGGTGGCGGTAAACACGGCGCCGCTGTCCATGCCGGCCGACGACAGGATGCTGGGGTTGACCGCCAGTATGTACGCCATCGTCATAAAGGTCGTGATGCCGGCCAGAACCTCCGTCTTGACGTCGGTGTGATTTTCTCTTAAATGAAAGAGTTTTTCAAGAAAATTCGGTTTCGTTTTGTTCATAATATCCCTCCGTTCATTGGTAGCATCTTTTTGTTTTACTATAACATAGCCAGATATCAAATTCCACTAAAAAATGACTTGTAGAAGAACTGAATGAAGATTATAATGAAAGCAAGGGTTACAGATAAGTGGAGATTCGAAAGGAGTGACATCTATGATGTATTCATTTTTAACCTTAGAAGATAATACGGAAATCGTTCATTCAGAACAATTGGAAAATGGAGAGGTAAAGGTGTATGTAGAAACGCCAGATGAAAAGGATTGTTTTCATAACATGACATGTTATTTACCCTCTTATAGATTGGAAGTTAATGGATATACAGAAGATGAGGTTAATTATTATATGAGTATTATTCGGTCGACAGCTCATTTAATTATTGAGTTTTCAAAGGAGGGAGGTTTTATGAATGCCTCAAATTTTTAGGATAGGTTCATATTGGGTATATTTTTGGGCAAATGAAGGGAAACCAAATGAACCAATGCATGTTCATGTATCAGAGGGAAAGCCAGTTGAAAATGCTACCAAAATATGGATTACTTCATCTGGAAAATGTTTGTTGGCAAATAATAATTCTAATATCCCTTTAAGAATCTTACGTAATATAATGAGGATTATAGAGGCTAGGAGTGATGAAATTATAAAAAAATGGATTTCTTTTTTTGGAACGAATACATATTATTGTTGATATTAAAGTAAATATTGATGAGGTAACAGAGAATGGGGCAAATTGAACGAGCAAGCGAACAACGGCTGGAGCGGGAGATATTGACCCCGACCACAGGATATGCTACAGTAGATGATATAGAAATGGAGGGAATTACTATGACAGAGGCAAAGAAAAACCATTACGCTGTATTAGCGGAGAAGATTATTGAGAAATTAAAGCTCCGCAACATGGAGGGCTATTACGCGGCCACGAAAGAGGAGGCGAGGGCGCTTGCGAAGGAGAAATTTTTAAAGGGCGGCGTCTCGGTCTGCTGGGGCGGCTCCATGACGCTGTCGGAGATCGGGCTGATGGACGATTTGACGAGCGGTCAGTGCGACTGCGTGGTGTACGACCGCATGACGGCGCAGACGCCGGAGCAGCTGCGGGAGATGAAGGCGAATATGATTAATTCGGACTATTTTCTCATGAGCACTAACGCGATTACGCTGGACGGCGAGTTAGTTAATATCGACGGGGCGGCAAACCGCGTCAATTATCTGTGCTACGGGCCGGAGAATGTCCTTATTTTCGCGGGGATGAACAAGGTGGCTGCCAATGTGGAGGAGGCCATTTCACGCGTGCGAAATATCGCCTCTCCGCCGAACGCCATGCGGCTGAACCGCGACACGCCCTGCGCGAAGGCGGGACGCTGCGCGGACTGCCAGGCCGAGGAGTGCATCTGCTGCCAGACGGTGATCACCAGACGCAGCATGGTCAGGGGCAGAATCAAGGTAATCCTCATCGGAGAGGAACTGGGCTTTTAGGAGAGAGGACATGGCAAAGAGGCTGTTTATAGCGGAGAAACCCAGCGTGGCGCAGGAGTTCGCCCGGATTCTGGGAATAGGCGGGAAGCGGGGCGACGGCTATCTGGAGAGTGGGGACGCGGTGGTGACGTGGTGCGTGGGGCATCTGGTCACGATGAGCTACCCGGACGCCTACGACGAGGCGCTGAAAAAATGGTCCTACGACACGCTCCCTTTTTTGCCGGACCATTTTCTGTACGAGGTAATTCCCGGCGTGAAAAAGCAGTTTGAGGTAGTGAGCGGGCTCTTGAACCGGGACGATATAGACACCATTTACATCTGCACCGACTCCGGGCGCGAGGGAGAGTACATATACCGGCTGGTGGATCAGATGGCGAAGGTGCCGGACACGAAGAAAAAGCTGCGCGTGTGGATCGACTCCCAGACCGAGGAGGAGATCCGGCGGGGAATCGCGGAGGCAAAGCCGATGGCGGAGTACGACAATCTAAGTCACTCCGCCTATCTGCGCGCCAAGGAGGATTACCTCATGGGCATCAATTTTTCCCGGATTCTGTCCCTGAAATACGGCTACTGGCTGAATCAGAACATTCAGAATGAGAAGTGGACGTCCGTATCGGTGGGACGGGTGATGACCTGCGTGTTAGGGATGGTGGTGACCAGGGAGTGGGAGATCCGCAATTTCGTCAAGACTCCCTTTTACCGCGTGATCGGCAGCTTTGAGCGGGAGGGAAAGGCGTTTCAGGGAGAGTGGAAGGCGGTAGAGGGCTCAAAGTATTTCGCCTCCCCCGTTTTGTACAAGGAAAATGGCTTTAAGGAGAAAAAACAGGCGGAGCAGCTCATTCGGGAGCTGATGGAGCCGGAGCCCGTCCCCGCGGTCGTCGAGGCGGTGGAGAAAAAGAAGGAGAAGAAAAATCCGCCGCTCTTATTTAACCTGGCGGAGCTGCAGAATTTATCCTCCAAATTATTTAAAATCAGTCCCGACGAGACGCTCGCCGTCGTGCAGGAGCTGTATGAGAAAAAGTTAGTCACCTATCCGCGAACGGACGCCAGAGTTCTCTCCAGCGCCGTCGCAAAGGAAATCGGGAAAAATCTCCGGGGGCTGCAGGGCTACGAAATGGCGGCTCCCTATCTGCCCTATATCTCGGAGCATCAGACCTATAAGGGGCTCGCAAAGACACGGTATGTCAACGACAAGCAGATTACCGATCACTACGCCATTATTCCCACGGGACAGGGGCTGTCGGCGCTGTCTTCCCTGTCGCCCCTGGCAGCTCACATGTATGAGGTAATCGTGCGGCGGTTTCTCTGCATTTTCTATCCGCCCGCCGTGTACCAGAGAATGGGCGTCACTGTGCGTGCGGGCGAGGAGCGGTTTTTTACCTCGGCCAAGGTGCTGATGGAGGAGGGATTTCTCCCGGTGAGCCGGTATTCCTTTGTGAAGGGCAGGAATCCGCAGGAGCCGGCAGAAAAGCAG
>CANRJU010000274.1 GCA_947631075.1 uncultured Lachnospiraceae bacterium | reverse complement strand
TCGGCGGGGATGAATTTGCCATTTTCTACCCGGAGATGGACAGGGAGCACGTGATCCGGGACCGCGCGGAGAACATCATCGAGATGTTCAAGCAGGAAAAGATCGGGATGGGATACCGCAACTGCTCCGTATCCATCGGCATTATGACAAAGCTGCCGAACAATGAGTACATGGACTGCAGCGAGCTGTATCAGGCCGCGGATAAGGCACTTTACCATGTGAAAAACAATGGCAAGGACGATTATCATTTTTACTCTTTTATGCCGCACGACGAACAGGCGGCCGATCTGATTCAGAAGCCGCTCGACTTGAAACAGCTGATGCACCAGATTGCGGAGCGGAAGTATCACCAGGGAGCGTATTCCGTGGAGTACGACCGATTTTCTTATATCTACCAGTTTATCGCCCGCAACGTGGAGCGCAGCAGGCAGCAGGTGCAGATTATCCTGTTCACGATGGTGAGCGAGGATGAGAGCAATCGGAATAAGCTGGAGGATTCCCTGATGCTTTTGGAGACGGCGATCGTGCGCTCACTGCGGAGGGGCGACGTCACGACGCAGTTCAGCCCCACCCAGCAGATTGTGATTCTGATGGGGACTAACCCGGAGAACGGACGGCTCGTCGCGGAGCGCATCGCCCAGAAATACAGGGATCTGGCGGGGAAGAACGCCCTGCGGGTGGTCTACGATCTGCGAGAGGTGCCGATGGATGAGAAGAAAGCTTAGGGGGGGAATGTCTGCTTGGTTTCGGTCAGCTACCGCGTCTGGTAATAAAAAAACCGTTCTTGCACGGAGAAAAAGTGCCGAATATGCTATTCGCCACTTTAACCGCGCAGAACGGTTTTTTTTATAAACAGCAACAGCGGAATGACCGTTCATAGAGTTACACGACTGTTTTTACAAGACTATACGACTGTTCACAAGACTACATGACCGTTCACAGGGTTTGAGGACATGGGGAATTACCGGGATGTTGTTGATTTCTGATTATACTTCTTTATAGCGGCTTTATCGTCGGGAAATTTTTATTGCACAATTTTGGGACAAAAAGTATAATAAATATGAAAAATGTCTAAAAAATGTGAGGGGAGAGTGAAGAAAATGAGAACTAAAAAACTGTTGGCATTGCTGCTTGTTGTTTCTGTTGTGTTCGGAAATGTCGCGGGAGACGAGAACCGGATTTTCGCGAAGGAGGAGGGGTGGGACGAGATACTGGGAGAGGATTTGCCAGAGGAAATTTTAGATGACGATGTGATTATTGAGGAGGACGAAGATTACGAAAATTACGCAAGTGTGGGATTTGATGAAACGGGTACATATGATGTGGTGAACGAGACAGAAATTCAATACGATGTAAGCGAGGAAGAACTGGAAAATGCGCTGTACGAGCTTGAAAAAAAAGAAATCAGCATTGAGTACTCTGTGACAGCGAAATGGGACAGGCATTATAATGTAAATGTTACATTGAGGAGCATTTCCGGATTATATATTCAGAACTGGGAAATAAAGCTTCCTTTTCCGGATGAAATCGAGAACATCTGGAATGCCCGGATCACGGGACATGTTAATGGAATATATTACATAAAAAACGCTGGCTGGAATAAAGACATTGAGGAGAATGGTTCGGTTACATTTGGTATGACGGTTGCCTGCGATGACAGCGAAAAGATCAATATTCCTGAGCGGTGCGGAACCACCAAGGAGTGTGAGGAAGTAGAAACAGAGTATGATTTGGAATACAAGGAGTATAGCCGATGGGACAACAAGGTAATCGGTGAGATAACCATTTTTAATCGTTGTGACCGGGAAATTGAGGACTGGAAGCTGGAACTGGAGACGGATTTGGTATTTAAGGAAGTATGGGATGCGGAAATAGAAGAGACGGATGACTACTACTGCTATCTGGATAATAAAGGAGATAATGCAAATATTCCGCCTAATGGCTCCGTAACATTCGGATTCATCGCCGAGTGCGGAGAAGAATCCGAAATATCGGAATATTATCTTTATGAGATGGCAAATCCCATTGACGAGGAGAGCTGGATCATATACGAGCTGGAGAGCGGGGAAATGCGTGATGATGAGGATTTTAATACAAAAGAAGAATATGCCGCTTATCAGACCGTGAGGAGTTATTATATAACAAAATTGAATAAAGAGAAGCTGCTCTCTCTAATGATAAAAAGATATTCTGTGTTTGGACAGTTATTGGAACCTATACAGAACAAAGAGATGAAAAGACAGGTCAGTTGAAAGAATAGATAATTTCAAGAAAATTCAGATAGGCTTTTTAAACATGGATGGATATCTGGTGATGAGATTTTGCATACTGTAAGAAGGATAACCTGGGAATGTCCGCTGTCATATATTGAGGCAGCGGACATTCGGCGGGGATTCGGCGCGGTCGTAAAAAAACACTTGACAACTATACAGTTTTCTATTATACTACCACCTGTAAAGAAAAAGACTTTACAGGTGGTGTTTTTATGGAAAAGGAGCTTTCCCTGTCAGAGCCGGAGGAAATGGCGGAGTTGGCGAGGCTCTATGATTTTTATGGAAGCCTTTTGAAAGAAAATCATCGCCGGATCTTTGAGGACTATGTGCTGAACAATTTCTCTCTGGGAGAGATCGCGCGGGAGCGGGAGATTACCAGGCAGGGCGTCTACGACGTGCTGAGACGGTGCCGGATCCGCCTGCGGGACTACGAGGAGAAGCTGCAGCTCGTGAGGCGGTTTCGGAGCACGGAGGAGAAACTCCGGCAGATCGCGGAGATTGCCGGTTCCTGCGGGGACAAGGAGGCGGCCCGCCGGATCGGCGGATTGGTGGATGAGATTCAGGATATGTTGTAATAGGACAAAGAGGTGGTCACGGCATGGCATTTGACAGCTTAACAGCAAAATTGCAAAATGTGTTCAAGGGCCTGCGGGGCAAGGGACGCCTGACGGAAGCGGATGTCAAGGCCGCTCTCCGGGAAGTGAAGATGGCGCTTTTGGAGGCCGACGTGAATTTCAAGGTAGTGAAGGAATTTACGAAGGCGGTGCAGGAGAAGGCCACCGGGGAGGACGTGCTCAATTCCCTGACGCCGGGGCAGACGGTCATCAAGTATGTAAATGAAGAACTGGTCCGCATGATGGGCGAGACCACGGAGGAGATCAAGCTGCTGCCGGGCAACGAGATCACAGTGATCATGATGTGCGGCCTGCAGGGCGCCGGAAAGACCACGACCACGGCGAAGCTCGCCGGGAAGTTCAAGCAGAAGGGCAGACGCCCGCTCCTCGTGGCATGCGACGTGTATCGGCCGGCGGCCATTGAGCAGCTGCAGATTAACGGCGACAAGCAGGGAGTTCCCGTATTTTCTATGGGAACCGGACACGATCCGGTGGATATCGCGCGGGCGGGGATTGCCCATGCGAAGTCCAACGACTGCAACGTGGTGATACTGGACACCGCCGGACGGCTCCATGTGGACGAGGACATGATGGAGGAGCTCGCCAATATAAAAAAAGAGGTGGAGGTTCACCAGACGATTCTGGTGGTGGATTCCATGACCGGACAGGACGCGGTCAATGTGGCGTCCACGTTCCATGAAAAGCTGACGGTGGACGGCGTCATTCTGACAAAGCTGGACAGCGACACCCGCGGCGGCGCGGCCCTTTCCATACGCGCCATGACGGGACGGCCCATTTATTATGTGGGCATGGGAGAAAAGCTGTCCGACTTAGAGCAGTTCTACCCCGACCGCATGGCGTCACGGATTCTCGGCATGGGCGACGTGCTCACCCTGATCGAGAAGGCGGAGGCCGAAATCGACGAGGAAAAGGCGGCGGATCTGGCGAAGAAAATCCGAAAGGCGGAGTTTGATTTCAACGATTTTCTCGACCAGATGCAGCAGATGAAGAAGATGGGAGGG
>CANRJU010000273.1 GCA_947631075.1 uncultured Lachnospiraceae bacterium | reverse complement strand
GTTCGGGCAAGTACTCGCTGGATCTGGTGAAGGCGGCTGTGGAGCATGCAGGGGCGCAGATCATTACGCTGGCGCTCCGCCGCGCCAATCAGGACGGCCGCGCCAACATTCTGGACTACATCCCGGAGGGAGTGACGCTCCTTCCGAATACGTCCGGGGCGAGGACGGCGGAGGAGGCGGTGCGGATTGCCCGCCTGTCCCGTGAGGTCGGCTGCGGTGATTTTGTGAAAATCGAGATTATGCGGGATTCAAAATACCTTCTACCGGACAATTATGAGACGATCAAGGCGACGGAGATTCTTGCAAAGGAAGGCTTTGTGGTAATGCCGTACATGTATCCGGATCTGAATGTGGCGAGAGATCTGGAGAACGCGGGGGCGGCGTCCATCATGCCGCTGGCGGCGCCGATTGGCTCCAACAAGGGACTTTGTACGAAGGAATTTATCCAGATTCTGATTGACGAGATCGATCTGCCGATTATTGTGGACGCCGGCATCGGTAAGCCGTCGGAGGCGTGCGCCGCGATGGAGATGGGAGCGGCGGCGATTATGGCGAATACCGGAATTGCCACGGCGGGAGACGTGCCCGCGATGGCGGAGGCCTTCCGCCTTGCCATTGAGGCGGGAAGAAAGGCGTACCTGGCAGGGACCGGCCGCGTGCTGGAGCGGGGCGGCTCCGCGTCGTCGCCGCTGACCGGCTATATTCAGGACGGCTCTAAGGCGGAGGCGTAAGAGCGGGAAGCGCGATATTATGAAATAGAGAATAAAAGCGAATATTGTGTAAGCGAATGATGCTCCATCGCGTAAACGATCAAATGGAGAATAGAAAGAATGTGAGGAAAAAATGGCTGCTGAAAAAATCAATGAGAGTATTTTAAGTGAAGCGATTTTGGAGGATATGAAGGAGAACCGAATCGACCACATGACCTATCTGGAGGGAATGGAGGTGCTGGAATCCGACGTGCAGGAGAAGGTAATCGCCGCTATGGAGGCCTACGACTACGACGCCTATACCCAGGCGGACGTGCGGCGGGCGATTTACCGGGACAACCGGACGCTGGATGATTTTGCCGCCCTTCTGTCACCGGCGGCGCTGCCGCTCTTGGAGGAAATCGCTCAGATGGCGCAGAAGGAGACGAGGAAGCATTTTGGCAATTCGGTCATGATGTTCACGCCGCTCTATATCGCGAATTACTGTGAAAATTACTGCATTTACTGTGGATTTAACTGCCACAACAAAATTCGCCGCGCCAAGCTGAACCGGGAGGAAATTGAGCGGGAGATGCAGGAGATAGCAAAATCCGGACTGCAGGAGATCTTGATTCTGACGGGCGAGAGCCCGAAAATGTCTGACGTGGCTTATATCGGAGAGGCGTGCCGGATCGCCAGGAAATATTTTAAGGTCATCGGGCTCGAGGTATATCCCACCAATTCAGAAAATTATCATTACTGGCACGAGTGCGGCGCCGACTATGTGACGGTATTTCAGGAAACCTATAATTCAGATAAGTATGAAACGCTCCACTTGGCGGGCAACAAGCGAATTTTCCCGTACCGGCTCAACGCGCAGGAGAGGGCGCTCAAGGGCGGCATGAGGGGCGTGGCGTTTGCGGCTCTTCTGGGACTGGATGATTTCCGCAAGGACGCCTACGCGACCGGCGTGCACGCCTATCTGCTCCAGCGCAAATACCCCCATGCGGAGATTGCCTTTTCCTGCCCGCGGCTGCGCCCGATTATCAACAACGACCGCATCAATCCGATGGACGTCCACGAGGCGCAGCTGCTGCAGGTAGTGTGCGCCTACCGGCTCCTTTTGCCGTTTGCCTCGATTACGGTTTCCACCAGAGAGTGCCAGAGGGTGCGGGACAACCTGATCCAGATCTGCGCCACGAAGATTTCTGCGGGCGTGGATGTGGGAATCGGCGGGCGCGCCGGAGAGGAAAAGGGCGACGAGCAGTTTGAAATTGATGATACGAGGAGCGTGCAGGAGGTGTACGACGCCATTTTGGCGAACGGCATGCAGCCTGTCATGAACGATTACATCTATGTATAGGATTGCGGTGACGAACCGGCATCTGTGCCGGGGGGATTTTCTTGAGCGCATTGAAATGCTGGCAAAGGGCGGGCAGTACCAGAGGATTCTTCTGCGGGAAAAGGATCTGGAAAAAGATGAATATGTAAAATTGGCGGGCGAGGTTCTCGCTATCTGCAATAAATACGGAAAAATGTGCGTTTTCCACAATTTCCCGGAGGCGGCGTACCGGTGGGACCACCCTTTTTTGCACCTGCCGCTGCCGGTCCTTTGCGAGATGCCCGCAGATGAGCGGGCGCAGTTTCGCGAGCTGGGGACGTCCGTGCACTCGCTATCGCAGGCGGAGCAGGCGGAAAAGCTCGGCGCAACCTATATGACGGCGGGGCATATTTTCGCCACGGACTGCAAAAAGGGGCTGGAGCCAAGAGGGCTTGATTTTCTGCGTAAAATCTGTCAGGCAGCTTCCGTGCCGGTGTATGGCATCGGCGGCATTACAGATGAGAACGAGGCGCTTGTGACCGGGCAGGGCGCCGCGGGCGTGTGCGTCATGTCGGGATGTATGCGGTAATGAGTATGATCTGGCGATTATTATTTCTGGTAAAACAGCAACAGCTATGATATACTATTAAGTATGGGGTGGAAAAACCCGTATTATAATGAAAAAGATTGGAGGATTTACAGGATGGATAAGAAAGAAATTCCCTACAAAATCTATCTGGACGAGCATGAGATGCCAAAGCAGTGGTACAACATGCGCGCGGACATGAAGAACAAACCGGCGCCGTTATTGAATCCGGGGACCGGACAGCCGATGACGTTAGAGGAGCTCAGCGGCGTGTTCTGCGAGGAGCTGGCTAAGCAGGAGTTAGACGACCACACGGCGTATATCGACATTCCGGATGAGATTTTGCAGTTCTACAAGATGTACCGTCCGGCACCCCTTGTGAGGGCGTACCATCTGGAGCGGTATCTGGGAACTCCGGCGAAGATCTATTACAAATTTGAGGGAAATAACACGTCCGGCAGCCACAAGCTGAACTCTGCCATCGCGCAGGCCTATTACGCGAAAAAGCAGGGCTTAAAGGGAGTCACGACCGAGACGGGAGCGGGCCAGTGGGGAACGGCGCTCTCTATGGCGTGCGCGTTTCTGGGGCTGGACTGCCAGGTATATATGGTAAAGGTATCCTATGAGCAGAAGCCGTTCCGCCGCGAGGTCATGAGGACATACGGGGCCGACGTCACGCCGTCCCCCTCGAACAAGACACAGGTGGGAAGAAAGATTCTGGAGGAATTTCCGGGAACCAACGGAAGCCTCGGCTGCGCGATTTCCGAGGCCGTAGAGGCGGCCGTGTCGCAGGATGGCTACCGTTATGTGCTGGGCTCGGTGCTTGCGCAGGTAGTGCTCCATCAGTCCATTATCGGTCTGGAGAGCAAGATCGCGTTAGATAAGTACGGCGAGAAACCGGACGTCATCATTGGATGCGCCGGGGGCGGTTCCAATCTGGGCGGTCTGATCGCGCCGTTTATGGGAGAAAAGCTGCGGGGCGAGGCGGACTACCGCATCATCGCGGTCGAGCCGAAATCCTGCCCGAGCTTCACGAGAGGAACATACGCGTATGATTTCTGCGACACCGGAGCCATCTGTCCGCTGGCGAAGATGTACACGCTCGGCAGCAGCTTTATGCCGGCGCCGAACCATGCCGGAGGGTTGCGCTATCACGGCATGAGCTCCGTGCTGTCCCAGCTGTATGACGACGGACTCATGGAGGCGACCAGCGTAGAGCAGACAGAAATCTTTGACGCGGCGGAGAAATTTGCCCGCGTAGAGGGAATCCTGCCCGCG
The DNA here is from genome assembly GCA_947631075.1 of uncultured Lachnospiraceae bacterium. Taxonomy (GTDB): domain Bacteria; phylum Bacillota; class Clostridia; order Lachnospirales; family Lachnospiraceae; genus Eubacterium_F. The sequence goes on along the minus strand of CANRJU010000273.1, from coordinate 70 downwards.
CCGGAGAGCAGCCATGCCATCAAGGTGGCTATGGACGAGGCGCTCAAGTGCAAGGAGACGGGAGAGGAGA
>CANRJU010000272.1 GCA_947631075.1 uncultured Lachnospiraceae bacterium | reverse complement strand
TCAAAGAGTCCGGCGTGGTGAAGCAGCTGGCTGAGACCGCGTCCAACGCGCTGATGTACATTGTCGTTATTTTGCTCGGAACATCGGTGGGCGCCAAGACGAGCGGCGCCAATTTCCTGACGCCTGACACGCTGAAAATCGTTGTCCTGGGTCTGGTTGCCTTTGCTGTGGGCACGGCGGCCGGCGTTCTCTTTGGAAAGCTGATGTGCATCGCCACAAAGGGAAAGGTAAATCCGCTCATCGGTTCCGCCGGCGTATCGGCCGTTCCTATGGCGGCCCGCGTATCCCAGAAGGTGGGCGCGGAGGCAGATCCGACCAACTTCCTTTTGATGCACGCAATGGGACCGAATGTGGCAGGAGTTATCGGTACCGCCGTGGCGGCCGGTGTATTCATGGCAATTTTTGGAGTTCATTAAAAATGGGGGGATGCCATTTGTCCCCGACATCATAAATTAAAATACGATCAGGAGGTTTAAGATATGGCTGAAATTGCTAAAAAACCGATCGGGATTACCGAGACCGTCCTCCGCGACGCTCATCAGTCCCTGATCGCCACCCGTATGACAACAGAGCAGATGTTGCCGATTATTGATAAAATGGACAAAGTGGGATATCACGCCGTGGAGTGCTGGGGCGGCGCCACTTTTGACGCCTCGCTGCGCTTTCTGAAGGAGGATCCGTGGGACCGGCTCCGCAAGCTCCGCGACGGCTTTAAGAACACCAAGCTGCAGATGCTTTTCCGCGGCCAGAACATTCTCGGATACAACCACTATGCGGACGACGTGGTAGAGTATTTCGTGCAGAAATCGATTGCCAACGGAATCGACATCATTCGCATTTTTGACTGCCTCAACGATATCCGCAACCTGGAGACCGCGGTCAAGGCGGCCAATAAGGAAAAGGGACACGCGCAGATTGCCCTGTCCTACACGCTGGGCGACGCGTACACGCTGGATTACTGGAAGGATATTGCCAAGAAAATAGAGGACATGGGAGCCAATTCCCTGTGCATCAAGGACATGGCGGGACTGCTGACGCCGTATCAGGCGACGGAGCTTGTCACCGCGCTGAAGGAGTCGGTGAGCATACCGATCGACCTCCACACCCACTACACGTCGGGCGTGGCCGCTATGACCTATATGAAGGCGGTTGAGGCCGGCTGCGATATTATTGACACGGCGATGAGCCCGTTCGCGCTGGGAACCAGCCAGCCCGCGACGGAGGTCATGGTAGAGACATTCCGGGGAACGCCGTATGACACGGGACTCGACCAGAACCTTCTGGCGGAGATCGCGGAGTACTTCCGCCCGATTCGGGAGGAGGCGCTCGCGAGCGGCCTGATGAACACCAAGGTACTGGGCGTCAACATCAAGACACTTCTGTACCAGGTGCCGGGCGGCATGCTCTCCAACCTTGTCTCCCAGCTCAAGGAGATGGGACAGGAGGAGAAGTACGAGGAGGTGCTTGAGGAAGTTCCGCGAGTCAGAAAGGATCTCGGCGAGCCGCCGCTTGTCACCCCGTCCTCCCAGATCGTGGGAACCCAGGCGGTGTTAAACGTGGTTTCCGGCGAGCGCTACAAGATGGTGACCAAGGAGTCCAAAAAGCTCCTCTCCGGAGAGTTCGGGCAGACGGTCAAGCCGTTCAATCCCGAGGTACAGAAAAAGTGCATCGGCGACGTGGAGCCGATTACCTGCAGACCGGCCGATCTGATCGAGCCGCAGCTTAAAAAGCTGGAGGCGGAGATGTCCCAGTGGAAGGAGCAGGAGGAGGATGTTCTGTCCTACGCCCTGTTCCCGCAGGTAGCTGTGGACTTCTTCAAATACCGCGAGGCACAGCGCACCAAGGTAGACGCTACGCTGGCGGACAAGGACGACCAGGTATATCCGGTATAATCAATAAAAACGCAAGGGGCCTGTGCCGTGCTTTCACGATGCAGGCCCTTTAGTGTGAACTATGTTCACTATGAACGCAGTTTGCTATGAAACGCTCCGGAATGGGGATTTATATGGAGAAACAGAATGGAACGATTGAGAGAGATAGCGGATTCCTGCCTCGATGAGGAGCTGATTCGCGTGATTATCAGCAATCCGAGGCGGGCGGGGCTTGGCGGGAAAATAGAAATAAGGCCCTACGAGAAAAAGGGCATGATTTTTTTCCAGTTCAGCCGGTATGAAAATAATCAGGTGTTCCACGAGAACCGGGACAGGGACGAGGCGCTCGCGGAGATATGCGGGCGGATGCGGGACGATTACAAGCAGATTGAGATCTGGCACGGCGGCAAGGAGTAATCGGCGTTCGTGAATAAAAAGGGAAAGGCGTCCATCAAGGAGCGGAGCGGGAGAGCCATTCCATTGGCGAATCTGTCCCACAACCGCAAAAAGCGGTATATTCTGCCGGAGGACGAGCCGGTTCCTTTTCTGGTGGAGTTAGGCGTGCAGTCGCAGAGCGGAAAAGTTCTCGACAAAAAGCAGAAAAAATTCCGCCAGATCAACCGATTTCTGGAATTTATACGGGACGTTCTGCCAAAGCTTCCGCGGGACGAGCGGCTCACGATTCTGGATTTCGGATGCGGGAAGTCCTACCTGACCTTTGCCGTGTATTATTATCTGAAAATACAGATGGGCTACGCCGTCCGTATGATCGGCCTTGACCTGAAAAAAGACGTCATCCGCCACTGCAACGAGCTCGCGAAAAAGCTCGGCTACGAGGACCTTGCCTTTTATGAGGGAGACATAAGCTCCTTTGAGGGGGTGGACCGGGTGGACATGGTTATGACGCTCCACGCCTGCGACACGGCGACGGATTACGCGCTGTACAAGGCGGTGCGGTGGGGAGCCCGCGTGATTCTGTCCGTGCCCTGCTGCCAGCACGAAATGAATCAGAAGATTCAAAGTAACCTCTTGCAACCAGTATTAAAATACGGTATAGTAAAAGAGCGTATAGCGTCGCTTTTGACGGACGGACTTCGCGCCAGCCTGTTAGAGCAGGAGGGGTACGACGTGCAGATTCTGGAGTTTATCGATATGGAGCACACGCCCAAGAACCTTCTGATCCGGGCTGTCCGCACGGAGGGACGGCGTCCGGCGGAGAATGTGAGGGAGTCCTACGAAAGACTGTGTGATGAGATGTGCCTGCACGGCACATTAGAATATCTCTTGCGAGAGAATAAAGGGGAATGATGGATGAAAGTCAAGTCAAAACCACTGATTTTAGCAGTTGATACCACCCGGACCACACTGCGTTACATTGAGAGCATACTGAGCGAGCACTATTATGTCAGCACGGCTCAGAGCGGCATGGAGGCGCTGGACGCCGCCAAGGCGGAGCTCCCGGACCTGATTATGATGAATGTCAGCATGTCCGGGATGAACGGGTTCGAGGTGCTGGAATATCTCAAAGAGGATGAGGAGACGAAGGATATTCCGGTCGTTCTCGTGGTGGATGAAAAAAATAATGAAATCGAGCTGAAGGGACTCCAGGCGGGCGCTATGGATTTTCTTACCATGCCCTTCGATCCGGAGATTATGGAGACGAGGCTTGGCCATGTTCTGGAGCTGTCCGTGATGCGCCACCGGCTGGAGGACGAGATTGAAAAGCAGCAGAAGAAAATCAGCAATATGTCCATTCAGTCCATGATGACGATCGCGCAGACGGTGGATGCCAAGGACCGGTACGCCAAGGGACACTCTGTCCGCGTGGCGCTGTACAGCAAGGCCATCGCGAAGGCTATGGGGTGGAGCGACGAGGACATCGACAATCTGTACTACACGGCGCTCCTCCACGATATCGGCAAGATCGCCATTGAGGACAGCATACTGAATAAGGCGGGGGCTTTGACGGAGGAAGAATTTGAAAATGTAAAGCGGCACATTTATGTGGGCGCCGAGATTGTCAAGAACACCAATTTTATTCCGGGCGTGATCGACGGGGTGTACTATCACCACGAGCGGTACGAC
>CANRJU010000271.1 GCA_947631075.1 uncultured Lachnospiraceae bacterium | reverse complement strand
GCGCCGAAGCGCCGGTCTCTCCCATTGTAGTAGTCAATGGCCTTTTGCAGCTCTTTTTTGTTAAAATCCGGCCACAACACATCAGTAAAATAAAACTCCGTATAGGCTAACTGCCACAAAAGAAAATTGGACAGCCTCTCCTCCCCGCTGGTGCGGATCAAAAGGTCCGGCTCCGGAATCCCCTTCGTGTCCAGATATCCGGCAAACATCTCCTCGTCAATCTCCTCCGGCGCCACCTCGCCCGCCTTCACCCGGACGGCCAGCGCCTGAATTGCCCGAATCATCTCATCCCGGCTCCCGTAGTTGAGCGCCACCTGAAAGTGAAGTCCTGTGTTATCCTTTGTGACTTTCTCAAGTTCCCGGATGCTCTCCTGCATATCCTCCGCCAAGAGGGAGATGTCCCCTAGCACCCGGACACACATGTTGTTCTTGGTGCTTCTCTTGATGCAGTCCCGCAGATATTGCCGCAACAGCTTCATCAGGGCGTCCACCTCGTCCGCCGGGCGCTTCCAGTTCTCCGTGGAAAACGCGTAGACGGTCAGGTAATTGATTCCCAGGTTGTAGGCGTCCTCGCAGATCTGCTCTACCGTCTTGCTGCCCGCCACATGACCGGCCTTTCTCGGCAGCATCCTTTTCTTGGCCCACCGGCCGTTTCCATCCAGAATAATGGCAACGTGGTTGGGCGCCTTTAACTCAGAACGGTCCATTCTTCCTCCTCTTTCCCGTTTACAAAAAGGCAGGACAGTTTCCTCCTTTTTTGTGGTTCACTGTCCTGTGCCTGTGATATCGAGACAAAATATCGTTTGTCCCTGCCGCTTTCTTATACCGTCATAACTTCGTTGGATTTGCTGTCAATCGCCTTGTCGATCTCCTTGGTGTACTTATCCGTCATTTTCTGAATCTTGTCCTCCAGCTGCTTCTGCTCGTCCTCCGAGATCTCATTTGCCTTAAATTCCTTCTTCACCGCGTCGTTGGCGTCCCGGCGAATATTGCGGATAGCCACCTTGGCGGCCTCGCCCTTTTTCTTTACATCCTTGACAAGCTCCTTGCGCCGGTCCTCGGTCAGTTCCGGGAACACGAGGCGGATCGTCTTGCCGTCGTTGGCCGGGGTAAGCCCTAAATCCGATGAGAGAATCGCCTTTTCAATGTCCTTGATCAGACTGGATTCCCAGGGCTGAATCTGAATCATCCGCGCCTCCGGCACAGAGATGTTGGCCACGCTCTGCAGGGGCGACATCGTGCCGTAATAATCCACCTGAATCTTGTCTAAAATTCTCGGATTGGCGCGCCCCGCCCGGATCGTCGTGTACTCGTCCTCCAGATTGGAGAGGGATTTTTCCATTTTTTCTTCATATGACTTTAAGTCCATGTTGTTCCTCCTCTATTCTACCGTGATGTCCGTGCCGGTACCGGCGCCGTTCACCGTATTGATAATGCTGTTTTCTTCATTCAGTCCGAAAATGTACATCGGCATCCGGTTCTCCATGCACAGAACCGCCGCCGCCAGATCGACCACGCCCAGCTTCTGGTCCACAATGTCCGACATCTTCATCGTATCATATTTTTTCGCGTCCGGATTCACCGCCGGGTCCGAATCGTACACGCCGTCGATGGACTTGGCCGCCAGAATCACGTCCGCGTCAATCTCAATGGCCCGCAGCGCCGTAGCCGTATCCGTGGAAAAATACGGATGCCCCGTGCCCCCCGCGAAAAAGACCACCATGCCCTTGGACAGATATTTGTTCACCCGGTCCTTGGAGAACAGCTTTGTAAAAGAACCGCACTCAAAGGGAGTGAGCACCTGGGTCGAAAGTCCCACAGACCGGCAGATCTCGGACATGTAGATGCAGTTCATGACCGTCGCCAGCATCCCGATCTGGTCCGCCTTGGTCCGGTCGATATTCTCGCTCGATCGGCCCCGCCAGAAATTGCCGCCGCCAATCACAATAGCGACCTCTACGCCGTCCTTCACTAACTGCCTGATCTGCTCCGCCACCGGAATACAGGTGGCCTCGTCAAATCCGGTGCCCTTGTCGCCCGCCAGAGCCTCGCCGCTGAGTTTTAAAAGAACTCTCTTATATCGCTGCATACCGTACGCCCTCCCTTTTACTCAAAGAAGGAATCCAGATCCACGTCCGCGAACTGCATGGAGCAGTGTCCGTCAATAACGGCGCCGCTGTTGATCTGAATGGACTTGGCGCTGATATTTCCCTTTACAACAGCTGTGGAATCAATGACCACCGGTCCGTTGACCTCGACATCGCCCTTGACCGCGCCCGCGATGACCACGGAGGTACAGCTCACATTACCGATTACTACCGTTCCCACATCAATCTTGACAATGCCCTTACTGTTGATGTCGCCCTCTAACCGCGGCGTATTGACATAAATTTCGGAAGCGACGGTATTACCTGTTACGCGTCCGGTAATGGTCAGCTTGCCATCGCACTCTACGTCGCCCTCGATCACACCCTTTACTACCAGGGACGTATCCGACTTGATGCCGCCGCTGATGGTCGTGCCTTTCGTAATGACGGTAACTTCCGGTACTTCTTCTTCCTCTGTATAGGTATTTGCGTTTACTTCGTTCTCCATTGCAATCGGTTCCTCCTCAACACGTTCTATTTCTTCACTGCTGCTCTCACTCAAAATCTCCGGTTCCTCTGCCGGTTTTTCTTCCATTGGTTCTAACGAAGCTACGGGCTCCACCGGGTCGATTGGCTCCATTGCTTCCATGGAATCAATGGATTCAACGGATTCTGCCGGTTCCGCAAAACCTGTCGGTTCGGCTGATTCTACTGGCTCCGCAGATCCTAACGTTTCTTCCAGTCCTGCCCCGCCCAGGGAATCCAGTTCACCGAGCAGAGCTGCATCCTCCGACGCGTCCGCGCCCTCTGGAATTGTCAGTTCCTCCCAGATGGCCGATTCATTTCCCGCCGACGGTGCCTCCTCCAAGGGGAGCTCAAGCTGTACATCCGCGCCGGAAATATCCGGTGCTGCCTCTCCCGCCGCCTCCTGTTCATCCAGACCGAGATTCTCGTCCAGTGACTCTGACAATTCGCTGATGGACTGGGCGATGTCCTCCTTTAAGTCCTTAAAAAAACTCATAGTATCCTCCTATTCTAGAACGTTTTATGCAGCGTAAAATAAACCGTTCTGTTTATTCGCTGTCGTATTCATTTGCTGTTTATCCCGCTTAATGACTGGCGCGTTTTTACGCTGTTTCTATTGGTTGTGGCGAATCAGCGCCGTATTTTCATCAATCGCCAGCAACTCGTAATTTTTTTCTTTTAACTGACGGATCAGCAGCGGAAGCGCCTTCACCGTCTTGGGCTTATCGGCCGTGTCGTACATGAGGACAACGGATGAGGCGTACTGCTGTGCCGCCTCCACAATGCCCCTGGCAATGTCCTCCTTGTCCGCCCCCGGATTTACGGCGTCCATGCTGATAATGTTCCAATCGATATACTGTAACTGAAATTCATCCAGAACAGCCGTCAATTCCTGCAGGGGCACTTCCATCTTCTCCGAGCCGCTTCCGCCCGGAAACCGGTAAAACTTCGGGTACTGCCCCGTAATTTCATAAATCAGATCGTACTCTTTCTTTGTATCCTTGCGAAACGCGCTGGCCGACGCGTAAATATTTTCGTAAATATGGGAGTAGGAATGCAGTCCCAGCGTGTGTCCCTCATCCACGATTCTCTTATAAATCTTCCGGGAATAGGAGTCGTCCTTTCCCGTGACAAAAAAAGTCGCCTTTACATTCTCTTTCTTGAGGATGTCCAGTATCTTCTCTGTCTGGGTGCCGGGCCCGTCGTCAAACGTAAGGTATACCTTGTTCGTCCCCTCTCCCGTCACAGCTCCCGGAGTGGCCGCGCTTCCATTATCCGACGCGGCTGATTTGGATGATGCGGCCGAATCGGATGATACAGTCGTATCGGATGATACGGTCGCGTCATTG
>CANRJU010000270.1 GCA_947631075.1 uncultured Lachnospiraceae bacterium | reverse complement strand
GGAATCGGAAATTCCCACGAGCTGGCGAAGAAGATCGAGGCGGCTACCGGCATCGAGACGAGAGCTACCGTCATCGGCCACATCCAGCGAGGCGGCAACCCTACCTGCCGTGACCGCGTGTACGCGTCGGCTATGGGAGCCCGCGCCGTAGACCTTCTGATCGAGGGAAAGACAAACCGCGTCGTAGCTTATCAGAACGGCGGCCTGTGCGACTTCGATATCGACGAGGCGCTGAAGATGACCAAGGATATTGATGAATATCTCTATAGCATGACGAGAAGGCTTTCCCGTTAAGCAATCGGGTTCATAAGCTTAAGCAATCGAATACATAAAATAAAAAAGCAGCGTCGGAATTTTCGATGCTGCTTTTTTTAAATATATGCGAATATAATATATGCGCATATATTGATGCGCATTTGCATCTTGTGACTCGCATTTATGCACGTTAAAAAAGAGGAGCCGTCATGGCTCCCCTCAGGAAATTAAAATTCGTCGTCGTCTTTATCCGGAATCAGCTCATCCAGTTCTTCGTCCTCGTCGTATTCCTCGTCGTCGTCAATTTCCTCATCTTCTGTGTCCTCGTCGATTCCGTCGTCCTCATCTGTCTCCTCTTTTTCCGCTGCTGTGTCCGGCTTGATGGTGACATAATCCCTGTCGTCGTCTTCCTCATAAAGATCGTTGTCAAAGTCGTCGTCATCGTAGTCGTCCAGATAATCTTTCATGAGAATATTTTTCAGGAAATATAAAATTCCGCCCACTGCGGCGACCGTAGCAGTCAGTCCCAGAAGAAATTTAAGAAATTTTTTCATTGTATATATCCATCCTTTCTGATCCGTACAGCGTTGCTGTACAATTTTTATATCCCTATTTTAAGGGATTATATGAGAAAAGTAAAGAACTTTTGGTAAAAGTGTTCAGAATATTTTTAATAAAATTTAAAATTTTGTGAAATAAATTATTGTAAAAAAATATTAAAAGGTGTATAATTTTTTTGAAAAACAAAGGTTGCTCACAGAGATGGAGGTTATTATGGCTAAGACAAATAGCAAAACAACACAGCCGGAAAAGACACCGGTGCAGGAAACAATGAAGGTTGATACAGAAAAGGCAGCTCCCGTTAAGGCAGATACAAAACCAGCCGCAGCAGTTGAGAAGGCAGAGGAGAAAAAGGCCGAGGAAAAGAAGCCGGCTACAGAGAAGAAGGCTGAGCCGGTCAAGGCAGCGGAGCCCGCTAAGACGGAGAGCAAACCGGCAGCAGAGAAGAAGCCTGCCGCTAAGAAGCCGGGCCGTCCGAAGAAAACGGATGCAGCTAAGAAGGCTGAGCCTGCCAAGAAGCCAGGCCGTCCGAAGAAAACAGAGGCCGCTAAGAAGGCTGAGCCTGCTAAGAAGCCGGGCCGTCCTGCCAAGAAGCCTGCAATCGACGTCAAGGCAGATGTGTTTGTACAGTTTGCCGGCAGCGAGTATTCCGAGGCTGACATGATGAAGAAGGTCGTAGACATCTGGGAGGCAGAGGGCAAGAAGGCCACTGCTATCAAGAGAGTTAAGCTCTATGTTAAGCCGGAGGACGGAAAAGCATATTTTGTAATTAACGAGGGACTGAAGAATGGTTCCACAGGCTCTGTTGACCTGTAATTAGTTTTTTGGATGTAAGGCGGCCGCCGGATTTTCCGGCGGCTGTTTTTCTGTTATAAAGTATTGCAATGAATTTCTTTTTCGTGTAAAATGAGCAGTGGTATCTGAGATTTATTTACAGTTTATTTTCAGGAGGATATGGCATATGTTTAAAATCAATGACAATTATTTAAAATTGCCGGGCAGCTATTTGTTTTCCACGATTGCCAAAAAGGTAGCGGCATTTAAAGAGGCGAATCCGGACAAGGACGTGATCAGCTTAGGAATCGGGGACGTGACGCAGCCCCTCGCTCCCGCCGTGATCGACGCGCTGCACAAGGCAGTGGACGAGATGAGCCGCGCCGAGACATTTCACGGCTACGCGCCGGATCTGGGCTATGAATTTCTGCGCAGCGCCATTGTGGAGAACGACTACAAGGCGAGAGGCGTGGAGATCGCTCTGGACGAGGTATTTGTCAGCGACGGAGCAAAGAGCGATTCCGGCAATATTGTCGATATATTTTCTCAGGACAACGTGATCGCTGTCACCGATCCGGTCTATCCGGTCTATGTGGACAGCAACGCCATGTCGGGAAAGACGGGGGATTATTTAAAGGACAAGGAGTGCTGGTCGAATGTCGTCTACATGCCCTGCACGGCGGAAAATGACTTTGTGCCCGCGCTGCCGGAGCGGACGCCGGACATCATCTATATCTGCTGTCCGAACAACCCCACCGGAACGACCTTGAATAAGGACCAGCTGCAGAAGTGGGTGGACTATGCCAATGAAAAAAAGGCCGTGATTATTTACGACGCGGCATATGAGGCGTACATCTCCGAGGCGGACGTGCCGCACAGCATTTACGAGTGCGACAACGCGAAGACCTGCGCCATCGAGATGAGGAGCTTTTCCAAAAACGCGGGATTTACGGGGACCCGTCTGGGCTTCACGGTGATTCCGAAGGAGTTAAAGAGCGGGGACGTTTCTCTCAACAGCCTGTGGGCGAGACGCCACGGCACGAAGTTCAACGGCGCGCCCTATATTATCCAGAGGGCCGGAGAGGCTGTTTACAGCGAGGCGGGCAAGGCGCAGACGAAAGAGCAGATTGCTTACTATATGAATAACGCGAAGGTAATCCGGGAAGGACTGCAGAGCATGGGCTACACCGTGTTCGGCGGCGTGAACGCTCCTTATATATGGCTGCAGACGCCGGACGGCATGAAGTCTTGGGATTTCTTTGACAATCTGTTGGAGAAGGCCAACGTGGTCGGCACGCCGGGCTCTGGATTCGGGCCAAGCGGCGAGGGGTATTTCCGACTCACGGCGTTCGGCTCCGCGGAGAATACGAAAAAGGCGCTGGAGAGGATCAAGAACCTCTGATGATTGTCGTCTGAGAATTATTTACATCTGAATATGTGTTTCTGTGAATATAGGGCTATAATACAGTTCTGCATCTGGAGAACGGTGTATGGCCCTATATTTTTTTGTCATGCTGTGGCCGTGCGAATCTCCTTCCCCGCCTTTTCTGGAAATAAAAAAATAATAGAAAATAATAGAAAGTTAATAAAATTTAATAGAAAATCAATGCTTTTGATGCAAATATGATGCACATGTGTGATATAATAGTATAAAAATAAATGGTAATGGAGGGATCCATATGTTTAAGAAAGAGAAACGACGGCTTTTGTCGATGTGCCTGGTCGCAGCCTCTCTGTTCCTGTGCTCCTGCGGGGGCGGGGCAGAATCGGAGACGGCCGGGGGAGACAGCCGGACTTCCTTCACGGAGGAAGAACTGGAGAGCGGCCACGCCTCGTTCCAGATCGAGGAGAACCTTGTGGTGGACGCGGACATCACGAAAAAAGAGGCATGGGACGGGAAAAAGTACGCCGCCTATTCCCCGAAGGTGTTCTGCGAGACGGACGAGGGGGACAGCATAGAGAAGTTCAGGAAGTCCCCCACGCTTTTCCGTCATGGCCCGGAGGAATGGCAGGAGGCGCTGGCAGAACTGGAACCGGGGAAGTTCAAAAAGGCGGAGTTTGCTTTGAAAGATGGAGACATCATCCAGCAGTACAAGGGGGACAATGACAGGACATACCAGTTCATCGGGAATTTTGGCGGCATGCAGAAAGGCCTCCCCTATGATTCGCCCTTTTACTGCGCGTATGTCAGGCTCACAACGAGCGGGGCAAGCGGAGGATACAGCGAAGTCATGGAGGCAGTCCCAGGATACCGGTACAATAACGACCTGTCCTTCCTGGAGGACCCGGACGAGCAGGCAGAAAAGATCCGCGCTTTTCTGGAGGATATGTCGGGCCGCAGGATAAACGGGGATTATGACTTTGTGCCGATCGGGA
>CANRJU010000269.1 GCA_947631075.1 uncultured Lachnospiraceae bacterium | reverse complement strand
AATACACGGCGCCATCCCGGTGGCCTGCTTGAACAGATCCCGCACGCGGGACGCGCCCACGCCCACGAACATCTCCACAAAATCCGATCCCGACAGTGAGAAAAACGGCACGCCCGCCTCCCCGGCAAGCGCCTTGGCGAGCAGCGTCTTTCCGGTTCCGGGAGGGCCGACAAGCAAGGCTCCCTTGGGCAACCTGGCTCCGATCTGCTTGTATTTTTCCGGATTTTTCAAAAAATCCACGAGCTCGGTCAGAGACTCCTTGGCCTCCTCCTCGCCCGCCACGTCCGCAAAGGAGACGCCGGTCTTTTTCTCCACATACATCTTGGCGTTGGACTTTCCCACGCCTCCCATGAGCCCGCCGCCCTTGGCCGCCGACCGCATGAAGAACCACAGCAGCAGCCACAGACAGGCGATGGGCAGAATATACGTCAGCAGAAATCCGATAATTCCGGATCCCGTGTCGTCGATCTCCGCCGTGAACTCCACGCCGTACTCGTTGAGCATGTCCTGTACCAAACTGGTGTCGTTGACATAGCCGGTATAGTAAGTAACCTGAAAGAGAGCGGCGTCGTTCTCCACCTTGGGCTCGATATAGATCAGGTTGCTCTTGAAGGTGACCTTCTTCACCTTGTCATCCTTTAACATCTGAATGAACTTTGTGTATGTGATCTCCTTCTCTGTGTTCCGCTGAATCTCCGAGTGGAGAAACATGATCATGAACATGGCGAACATAGCCGCCGCTATGCAGATGATCAGATTGGTCCTGTTTCTTCTTTTCCGGTTCTGTTCATTGTCCGGCCTGTTTTCATTTATATCCATTTTTCCTGTCCTTTCTCAATACGTTACTCTTTAGTATAAAAGATTTCCCACTATAAATCAATGGTTTATAAAGGAAAAGATTGTGAAAGATTGGTGAATTTGACCCTTGAAACACCTCTCTAAAAATAGTATACTAGAAACATGTTTTTATAAATTCAAAAAAACGAAGGGGCAAAAAAAATTGAAAATTGTCATTTTCAATTCGAAAACGCTTGTTTTCAATTCGAAAATTGCCATTTTTAATTTGAAATTGAGCATTTTGGATAGCCGCTGACGCGGCAGAATGGAGGTAACTATGGCTGTAAAGTACGTTTTTGTAACCGGCGGCGTCGTTTCCGGGCTCGGCAAGGGCATCACGGCGGCCTCCCTGGGGCGGCTTCTGAAGATGCGCGGCTACCAGGTGACCATGCAGAAGTTCGACCCATACATCAACATCGATCCGGGCACGATGAATCCCATCCAGCACGGCGAGGTCTTTGTCACGGACGACGGCGCTGAGACGGATCTGGATCTGGGCCACTACGAGCGATTCATCGACGAGAGCCTGACCAAGCAGAGCAACGTCACCACCGGCAAGGTGTACTGGTCCGTTCTCTCCAAGGAGCGGCGGGGCGACTACGGCGGCGGCACCGTCCAGGTCATCCCCCATATCACCAACGAGCTCAAGAGCCGTTTTTACCGGAACGACGGTTGCAAGGATACCCAGATTGCCATCATCGAGGTGGGCGGCACCGTGGGCGACATCGAGAGCCAGCCCTTTTTGGAGGCGATCCGCCAGTTCCAGCTGGATGTAGGGCATGAGAACGCCATCCTCATCCATGTGACGCTGGTTCCCTATCTCAAGGCGTCCCAGGAGTTAAAGTCCAAGCCCACCCAGGCCAGCGTAAAAGAGCTGCAGGGAATGGGAATCCAGCCGGACATCATCGTGTGCCGCACCGAGATTCCGCTGGACAAGGCTTTGAAAGACAAGATTTCCCTGTTTTGTAACGTGCCCAACAGCCAGGTTATTCAGAACCTGGACGTGGAGACGCTGTATGAGGTTCCTCTGGCCATGGAAAAAGAGCATCTGGCCGAGACCGTGTGCAAGTGCCTGCATCTCCCCTGCCCGGAGCCGGATATCAAGGGCTGGGAGGACATGGTATACTCCATCAAGCACTTAAATAAAGAAGTCACCGTGGCGCTGGTGGGCAAGTACACCGCACTGCACGACGCCTACATCAGCGTGGTAGAATCCCTGAAACACGGGGGATTCGCGCACAACGCCCAGGTCGACATCAAGTGGATCAACTCCGAGGATGTGACCCCGGACAACGTCGCCGAGCTTCTCTCGGATGTGAGCGGCGTCCTGGTTCCGGGCGGTTTCGGCGACCGGGGCATTGACGGAAAGATTTACGCCATCCAGTACGCGAGAGAGAACAACATCCCATTTCTCGGACTGTGTCTGGGCATGCAATTGAGTATTGTGGAGTTTGCCCGCAACGTCATCGGCTGGAACGACGCCCACAGCGCCGAGCTGGATCCCTCTACCACCCATCCGGTCATTCATCTGATGCCGGACCAAAATGGCATTGAGGATATCGGAGGCACCCTGCGCCTGGGCTCTTACCCGTGTAAGCTGGACCCGGAGAGCAAAGCCTATGAGCTCTACGGCAAGGAGACCATCCACGAGAGGCACCGCCACCGCTACGAGGTCAACAACTATTACCGGGACGATTTAGAAAAACACGGCATGAAGCTGTGCGGCCTCTCACCCAACGGCAAAATCGTAGAGATGTGCGAGATTCCCACCCATCCGTGGTTCGTGGCCACCCAGGCCCACCCGGAATTCAAGTCCCGACCCAACCACCCGCATCCTCTGTTCAGGGGATTTGTGGGAGCGGCCATTGCTAAGTCCAAAAATGAACTGACCCTATAAACGGCATCATTTATAGCGTATTGTATCCAGCAGGCAGTTATTATTTTACAAAAAGTATTTGCAGCATATCAATAATCTATTGCAGATATAAAATAATAACGTGTCCTGCTGGTTTGTTCATAGTAACTCGGAGCCAGAACCTGATTTTCCATAAATTTAGGTCTCGTTCCATTCATAATGATACACTTTCTCTTATTTACAGGATCATCGACAGGGATATCCTCTTTTTCTGCATATCCACGCCCAGCACCTTCACCTCGACGACGTCCCCCACGCTCACCACATCCAGAGGATGCTTCACAAATTTCTTGTCGGTGAGCTTGGAGATGTGCACCAGGCCGTCCTGGTGGACGCCGATATCCACAAACGCGCCAAAGTCGATGACGTTGCGGACCGTCCCTTTCAGGATCATACCCTCCTTCAGATCCTTCATCTCCAGCACGTCGCCGCGCAGGATCGGCTTTGGCATCTCGTCTCTCGGATCGCGCCCCGGCTTCTCCAGCTCCTTGATAATATCCTCCAGCGTAATCTCACCGATTCCCAGCTGCTCCGCCAGCTTCTTCCGGTTCTTTGTCATAAGGGAGAGCCCCGTCAGACCGCCCCGTATGTCCTCCGGCTGATACCCCAGCGTCTTTAACAGATTCCCCGCCGCCTCGTAAGACTCCGGGTGTACGCTGGTGGCGTCCAGGGGATTGGCCCCGTCGGAAATTCTCATAAATCCGGCGCACTGCTCAAATGCCTTGGGCCCCAGCTTCGCCACCTTCAAGAGCTCCTTCCGGCTCTTAAACCGGCCGTTCTCCTCCCGGTACGCC
The DNA here is from genome assembly GCA_947631075.1 of uncultured Lachnospiraceae bacterium. Classification (GTDB taxonomy): domain Bacteria; phylum Bacillota; class Clostridia; order Lachnospirales; family Lachnospiraceae; genus Eubacterium_F. Next base: position 467 of record CANRJU010000269.1, on the reverse strand, counting down.
ACAATGTTTTTGGCGATGGGCTTTGTGATTCCGGACACATACTCCAGCAGCGACGCCGACGCGGTGTTGAGGTCCACGCCCACGTTGTTCACGCAGTCCTCGACGACATTTTCCAGCGCCTCGCTCAGCTTCTTCTGATTCATGTCGTGCTGATACTGCCCCACGCCAATACTCTTGGGATCGATTTTCACAAGTTCCGCCAGGGGATCCTGTAGCCGTCTGGCAATGGAGACGGCGCTTCTCTGCCCCACGTCAAACTGCGGAAACTCCTCGGTGGCCAGCTTGCTGGCCGAGTACACGGAGGCGCCCGCCTCATTGGTAATGATGTACTGCACCGGCTTTCCCAGCTCCTTCAGCATATCCGCGATCACCAGCTCCGACTCCCTCGAAGCCGTGCCGTTTCCCACGGAAATAAGGCTTATGTTATATTTTTCAATCATGGATTTCACAATTTTCTTTGTCTCAGC
>CANRJU010000268.1 GCA_947631075.1 uncultured Lachnospiraceae bacterium | reverse complement strand
GGAACGATGGGTTTCACCCGCATGCAGCGTCTGACCCATGACCTTGAGAACGTATTTTCAGAGATTCGAAACGGCAACATGAAGGCCAACGCCAAGCTGATTGACGTGCTGTTCCGCGGGCTGGACGCCCTGGAGTCCTATCTGGATGTGATTTCCTCCGAGGGCAATGAGGGTACTGAGGACAACGAGGACATCATCAACGACCTGAACGCGCTCTTAGAAGAACAGAACGGCGGAGGCGATGGCGGCGAGGAGAAGCCGGCGGAGAAAGAGGAGAAGGCCGAGGAGGAAAAGGATGAGAAGCCGGAACCGGCGGACAAGAACAAGTATAAGCAGATTCCGATTACCGAGTACGAGATTTCTGCCATGAAGACCGCGAAGGACGAGGGTAAAAATATTTTCGGTATCACGGTCTATCTGCAGGAGACCTGTATCCTGAAGGCCGCCAGAGCATTTCTGGTATTTAAGTCGGTGGAGAGCAAGGGCGAGCTGGTGCGGTCCGTTCCCACCACCGAGCAGATTGAGGACGAAGAATTTGAATATGATTTCAGTTGGATTCTGGCTACGACGGAGAGCATGGACACGATCAAGAACCTGATCATGAGCGTCTCCGAGGTAGCGGAGGTATGCATTGACAATTTCCCGATTCCGGCTGACGCAAAAGAGGAACCGAAGAAGGAAGAACCGAAAAAGAAAGCAGCGCCGGCGCCGAAGCCGCAGGATAAGGCGGCGGACAATCAGCAGAAGAAGGCGGGAACCCCGAAGGCGAAGGTGGGCAGCCGCTCCGTCCGCGTGGATATCGACAAGCTGGATGTGCTGATGAATCTGGTCAGCGAGCTGATTATCGCGAAGAACGGCCTTGTATCGGCGAATACGGGCGACAACAGCGAGGAGAGCCTTCAGAACTTCCATGACCAGATCGAATATCTGGAGCGCGTGACCACGAACCTCCACGAGTCTGTCATGAAAGTGCGAATGGTGCCGATTGACAGCGTAGTGAACCGGTTCCCGCGTATGATCCGCGACCTGAACCGGAAGCTCAACAAGAAGATGGAGCTGTACATGACCGGTGAGGAGACCGAGCTCGACCGTACCGTAATCGACGAGATCGGCGACCCGCTGATGCATTTGCTCCGCAACTCCGCTGACCATGGACTGGAGAGCAATGAGGAGCGTGTCAGACTGGGCAAGCCGGAGGTGGGATCCATTTTCCTGGACGCTTACCAGGACGGCAATAACGTTATCATTGACGTGCGCGACGATGGCGCCGGCATCAATATAGAAAAAGTTAAAAACAAAGCCATTGAAAAGGGCACCATCACGGAGAAGCAGGCGGAGACCATGAGCGACTCCGAGTTTGTAGACCTTCTGTTCATGCCGAGCTTTTCCACGGCGGATAAGATTACAGACGTATCCGGCCGAGGCGTGGGACTTGACGTGGTTAAAACCAAGATCGAGGAACTGGGCGGAAGCATCAGCGCCAAGACGGTGGCAGGCGAGGGAAGTACCTTTACGATTCAGCTGCCTCTGACCCTGGCAATTATCCAGGCCCTGATGGTGGAAGTCGGTCACGAGAAATACGCGATTCCGCTCGGCAGCATCAACGGCATTGAGGATATTCCCAAGGGTGATATCTGCTTTGTACAGTCCAAAGAGGTCATTCATCTGAGAGGCAATGTAATTCCGATTATCCGGCTCAGAGAGGTGCTGGATGTAGAGGAAGAAGAAGTGGAGGCAGAGTCTCTGATCGTCGTTGTAATCAAGAAGGGCGAGCAGCAGGTAGGCCTTGTAATCGACGATCTGTTGGGACAGCAGGAAACCGTTATCAAGTCACTGGGACGTCACATCACCAACGACAAGCTCTTCAGTGGCGCAACAATTCTGGGAGATGGCGAAGTGGCCCTGATTCTGGATACCAATACACTAATTTAGGGGGTGCCGCAGCATGGAAGATATTGTATATGAAAATGTAGAAGAAGTTCAGTACATAGTGGTAAAGCTGGGCGATGAGCAGTATGGCATTGACATTCGCCATGTAGATAACATTGTGCGCATGACGCGCATTACGAGAGTTCCCAAATCACAGCCTTACTATGTGGGCGTGATTAACCTCCGCGGCGAGGTGGTTCCTATCATGAGCCTGAGAAAGCGTTTCGGCCTGGAGGACGATGTGTATAATAACGCGACCCGCATCATCATTATCCGCATGGAGGATCAGTCCATGATCGGCTTTGTGGTAGACGAGGTGCGCGAGGTTGTGAACATCGACCCGCGCAAGGTGGAGAAGCCCGCTTTCAAGCTGGATGAGAAAAACGCGTCTTTCCTGGCCGGTATCGGCAAAAAGGGCGAGAGCCTGATTTCCCTCTTGAACATTCAAGCAGTTGTCGAGGGAAATAAAGAAGCATGAAAGACATTATAAGAGTGGGGATGGCGGATTTTAAGATCTGCTGTCCGCCACAAAAAATATCAACCCTTGGACTGGGTTCCTGTCTGGGGGTTGTGTTATATGATTCACGGACAAAAGTATGCGGTATGGCCCATATTATGTTGCCGGACAGCCGGCGGATTACCAAGGAATCGAATCGCAACAAATTTGTGGACACCTGTTTGCAGGATATGTATGATGAACTGATCCGGCAGTCGGTCAATCCCAGGGATCTGGTGGCCAAGATTGCCGGGGGAGCCAGTATGTTTTCTTTTCAGTCGGGCAATGACATGCTCAATATCGGCGAGCAGAACGCCGACGCGGTCAAGAAAAGGCTGAAGAAATGGAACATTCCCATTCTGGCGGAGGATGTAGGCAAGTCCTACAGCCGGACCATTCAGTTTGATCCAGATACAGGCATGATGCAGATTCGCGCCGTGGGAGTAGGCCAATATGTAATTTAACGTAAGGGGTACAGAATATGAAATATCGTTATATTCCTGCCTTTGTAATGCTTACGGCGGGTCTGGTCTGCTGCATACTCAGCGTGGTGCAGAAATGGCCGGTGCAGACGAGCCTTGTCACGCTTGTGATCGTGTTAGTCGTTTTTTACATTATCGGACAGATCGCGGGACAGGTCGTGGGAAAGGTGCAGGCGGAGCACCAGGCGATGGTGGAGGCTGAGAAGAAACGGCGGGAAGCCGAGGCTGAGAGGCTGAGACAGCAGGAGGAAGAAGAAAGAGAACGGCTTGAGAGGGAAGAAAAAGAGCAGAGGCAGCGGGAATTTGAGCAGCATTCGCAGGTGGATGACAGCTTCGTATAAGGGAGAGGACTAGCGGATGAAAGAAGCAGAGAGAAACAAGGTATGGGAACAATATATGAAAACGAGATCCCCGCAGCTTCGGGAGCAGTTGATATTGGAGTATGTCAACGTAGTGAATCTGGTTGCGGGGCGTCTCAGCATGTATCTGGGGTACACCGTTGAGTACGACGATCTGGTGGGGTACGGCATTTTCGGACTGATTGACGCCATTGACAAGTATGACGTGGGGAAAAATGTAAAGTTCGAGACCTATGCCAGCCTGCGCATCCGGGGCGCTATTCTGGATCAGATTCGGAAAATGGACTGGATTCCCCGGACGCTGCGTCAGAAGCAGAAACGCATGGACGCGGCTGTGGCCAAGCTGGAGGCGGCCAATGGGAGACCGGCTACCAGCGCGGAGATTGCCAGGGAGCTGGGGATTACCCAGGACGAGTACGAGGGGTGGAAAGCCGAGGCCGAGTTTACCAACATGGTCTCCTTAGACGACTATCTGGAACAGGGCGGAGAGGGACGAATCGAGACGCTGGGAAGCAAGTACCAGCAGCCGGAGAACGCCATCCAGAAGCAGGAGCTCAAGGAGATGCTAGTGGAGGCTTTAAAGAAGCTGACGGATAATGAGCAGAAGGTCATTACTTTTTATTATTATGAGGAATTAACACTAAAGGAGATCAGCCAGATCCTGGGCGTATCGGAATCCCGCGTGTCGCAGCTCCATACCAGGGGACTGCAGAAAATCAAGGCGCATCTGGGGGATTCGGTGGATTTGCTGAACT
>CANRJU010000267.1 GCA_947631075.1 uncultured Lachnospiraceae bacterium | reverse complement strand
GTGTAGGTGCAGAACATTGAAAAATAAAAGAACAAGAAAAAGCTTGAGCATTGCGATGATCGGTCACAAACGGATACCATCCAGAGAAGGCGGAATCGAGATCGTTGTAGAGCAGTTGGCAGTCCGAATGGTACAGGCCGGGCACCGGGTAGATGTTTACAACCGAAGTGGTCATCATGTATCAGGGAAAGAAAATGATGGGAAAAGGCAAAAGAAATTGAAGGAATATCGCGGGATACGCATTATCACCATCCCAACATTCCAGAATAAAAAACTAAATGCCCTTGTTTATTCTTTTCTCGCAACTATCCGGGCTTTATTTGGACGTTATGATGTAATTCATTACCATGCAGAAGGACCATGTTCTATGATCTGGATTCCGCACTTGTTTCATATAAAGACAGTAGCAACTATCCATGGACTGGACTGGCAGAGATCTAAATGGGGTGGCTTTGCTACAAGGTTTCTTTTGTTTGGCGAGAAAATGGCAGCCAAATATGCAGATGAACTGATTGTTTTATCGGCAAATATGCAGAAGTATTTCAAAGATACCTACCAGAGAGACACAGTGCTGATACCAAATGGTGTGACACGACCGGAAAAGAAATCGGATGATTACATCCGGGAAAAATGGGGACTGGAGAAAGGAAACTACATTCTTTTTCTTGCCAGACTTGTACCAGAAAAGGGAGTGCATTATCTGCTGGATGCCTATAAAGAAATACAGACGGATAAGAAACTGGTCATAGCGGGAGGCAGCAGCCATACCGATGATTATGTGAATGAAGTCAGAGAAAAGGCAGCGCAGGATTCCAGGGTAATTTTGACTGGCTTCGTCCAGGGAGAGCTGCTGGAGGAACTGTACAGCAATGCGTATGTATATGTATTACCTAGCGATGTGGAGGGGATGCCGATCAGTCTGCTGGAGGCTATGAGTTATGGAAACTGTTGTCTGGTCAGCGACATCGCTGAAAATCTGGAGGTTGTGACAGATGTCTGAAAATGCGGTTAGTTTTGAAAAGGGAAATATACAGGATTTGAGGGAGAAGCTGCAGACGCTCTGTGAGGATAAAGAAAAAGTATCCTCTTATAAAATGGCAGCGACTGATTATATTTGCAATAAATATAATTGGGATGATGTAGTTAGGAGGACAGTGGAGGTTTATAAAGAGTGACTTCAAAGCGGGAAATATGGATTGATTATATAAAGGTAATCGCATGTGTATTAGTTGTTTTGGGACATTTTTTTCAGTCAATGGTAAAGGCTGAAATTCTTCCAGATAACAATTTATATCAGTGGTTTAATATAACGATATATTACTTCCATGTTCCGCTGTTTTTCATCTGTTCCGGTTATCTGTATCAGAAATACAGCTGTGTGAGAGATTTTGCTTCATGGAAGGATAATGTATTAAAAAAGGCAGTTGCATTGGGAATTCCATACTTTGTATTTTCTTTTGCAACATGGGCTTTAAAAACTGTTTTTTCGGGCGAAGTCAACAATCATATTAATGGATTGGGCTATACGCTATTTATACAACCGACATCGCCATATTGGTATTTATATGTTTTGTTTTTTGTATTTGTTGTTGTTCCTACGATTAAAACAAAACGCGAAATTGTAGTTATAACGGTTATTGCGCTGCTTGGAAAAGTCCTGTCGATGATATCGGGGGGGTACTGCGTATTACAAATTTATGCTATATCGGCCCTGTTATCAAATCTCATCTGGTTTGTGATTGGGATGGCAATAGCTTTTGGAAATTTTCAAAAAATAGTTTCAAGAACTGCCGGAGTGATATTGGGAACTTTTTTTGTAATTACTAGTTTATTTGTGTGGAAGTTTGAAAATGTAATTCTTTCATTTTTGATGGGAATTATGGCATGTGCTGCAGTTTTTATGATTATTGCAAAATGCAAAGCGATTAAGTTCTTGGATAGGTTTGCAAAATATACATTTCCAATATTTTTGATGCACACGCTTTTTGCGGCGCCATGCAGAGTGATTCTGTTAAAAATGGAAATTAGTAGTTCGTTAGTACATACTGTGTTGGGAATTGCGATAAGTTTTGTGGGACCCGTTATTGCGATGATTGTACTTACAAAAATAAAATTGGATTTCTTGGTTTATCCAATGAAAGTGTTGAGGAAGAAAGAATACAATGGTTGAAGAACGATATGAGAATTTGAATGGAATACGAGGCTATTCTTGCATGGGAATTGTACTAATGCATGTCCTCACAAATGGAAATTTCGGGCTGACTGGATTTGTATTTGAGAAATTTATTCCATCCTTTACGAACTTCACACTACTTTTCATGTTACTGTCAGCATTTTCAATGTGCTGTGGATATTATGAACGGATTCAAGACGGAACAATAAGTCTCGAACGGTTTTATAAAAGACGCTATCAGCGGATATGGCCGTTTTTTGCTGTGCTTTGTACGGCTGAGCTTATTCTTGACCATAGTTTGAATTCGTTTTATGAATGGTTTGCTGATCTGACGCTAGCGTTTGGATTTATTCCTGACAATAAAATTGATGTTGTTGGCGTGGGATGGTTTTTGGGGATTATTTTTGTGTTTTATATGATTTTTCCTTATTTTGTTTTTCTGATGAAAAACAAAAGGCGGGCTTGGTCAGTGATGGCAGTTTGTCTTGTTTTACACATTTTGTGTATTGTAAGATTCGACGGCGCTAACAGCCGTGAAAATATAATATACAGTGCTATTTTCTTTGTTGCAGGAGGAATGATATACCTTTACAGAAATGAATTGAAGAACATGGGCAGACTGTGGAAAAATGTGATGGTAATAGCATCTGTCATATGTACGGTTTTATATTATTTTTTGTATGATATCCCATTGTCGGTTGTTTTGCTACTCCTTATGTTCACTTTATTTACGACTGACGCTATATGTTTCGGGGGGGGTACTGCAAGATTTTTGTTTCAAAACAAGATTGCCTGTTTCTTGGGAGGGTTAAGCATGGAAATTTATCTGTGCCATATGTTCGTATATAGATTTTTAGAAAAGCTGCATTTGCTACATATAACTGGAAATGAAATGATAAATTATTGCTTGGTTTCTGTAACGACCATAATTGGAGCAGTTGTCATTGCTTTTTGCTGGAACAGATTGCAGAAGCAAATCAAAGCAAAGTTTGTGGAGGAAAAGAGAAATGGCTTCTAATAAAATAAAAAAACTGAATGGAACGGTCATAGTGACTTACCGCTGCAATGCGAGGTGTTCCATGTGCAACCGCTATAAGGCTCCCTCCAAACCGGAGGAAGAGATCAGTGTTGAGACGATAAAAAAACTGCCGCGGATGTACTTTACCAACATCACGGGTGGGGAGCCTTTTATCCGCACGGATTTAAAAGATATTGTACGGGAACTGTATAAGAAGTCAGACCGTATCGTTATATCCACGAATGGATTTTTTACGGATCGCATTGTGGAACTGTGCAAAGAATTTCCTCAGGTTGGCATACGGATTTCCATTGAAGGCTTGGAGCAGACGAACAACGAGATAAGAGGACTTGAAAACGGATATCAGAGAGGTTATCAGACACTAAAAACGTTAGTAGATATGGGCATGAAAGACGTCGGATTCGGCATGACGGTGCAGGATAAAAATGCGCCGGATCTTGTTCCCTTATATCAGATTTCGGATGAAATGGATATGGAGTTTGCTACGGCGAGTCTGCACAACAGCTTTTATTTTGTAGAGGCAAAAAATATTATCCATGACCGTCCGATGGTAGCGCAGAATTTTGAAAATCTTATAAATAAACTTTTGGAAAGCAATAGTCCAAAGAAGTGGTTCAGAGCCTACTTCAATCATGGCTTGATTAACTATATTTATGGGCAGCCGCGTCTGCTCCCATGCGACATGAGTTTTGATACATTCTTTATCGACCCTTATGGCGATGTGATGCCATGTAACGGGACGAAGGATAAGGAAGTGATGGGGAATCTGAACATCCAGACATGGGACGAGCTGTGGAACAGTCCGGAGG
>CANRJU010000266.1 GCA_947631075.1 uncultured Lachnospiraceae bacterium | reverse complement strand
GCCCGTGTCACGCCCCGCTCCCTGGCCAGCGCGGCGACCCGCTCGTCCGCCATAAAACACCGCGCCTCGCCGCCGTGCCTCGCCAGCGCCCTTTTATTGATTCCCGCCAGCGCCATCTGGGTGTCCGTCACGATATGGGCCCCTTTTGCCAGAAGTTTTTTCGCCGTTTCCACCGCGTGTTCCGAAAAATACAGCGTATCCGCGTACTCAAAATCCGCCGTGGTGTGAATGACCCGCTTCGTCACCGCCTCTTTGTCGGCGTGAATCACAATTCCTCGTTTTTCAAGTTCCTCGGAAATAATCTCGAAACTCCTCTTTTCAATTTCATCCGGTCTCAGATATTCTATATGTTCCAATCAGATTCCTCCTATCGCCCGCAGGATTTTTTCATTTTCCTCCCGCCCCTTCACGGCGATCCGGTAATACCCCTTCCCCAGCCCGCGGAAATTCCCGCAGTCCCGAATCAAAATTCCCTGTTCCAGCAATTTTTCATACAGCGGTTTTTCACTGTAAATGAGAATAAATCCCGCCTCTCCGGGAAATATTTTTACGCCTGTTTTTTTTAAATTTTCTTCCAAAAAAATACGTTCCTTTTTTACAAATTCACGCGTCTTTATCAGATAATCCCGCTCGCACGCGCAGGCAATTCCCGCCGCCTGGGCAAAGGCCGACAGATTCCACTCCGGCAGCTGTCTCTCCACCTTTTTTAAAAGAGCCGCGTCGCTCCCCAGAAGATATCCCAGCCGCACGCCGGGAATGGCGAAAATCTTTGTGAACGCGCGGAGAATGAGAAGATTCGGAAAGCGCTCCAGCTCCGGCAGAAGCGAAAATTCCCCGCCGCAAAATTCAATAAAACACTCGTCCAAAAGCACGGGAATATGTTTCTCCCGGCACGCCTCCAGAAGTGAAATCAAATACTCCCGCCCCAGCAGGCGCCCCGTGGGGTTATTGGGATTGGCAAGGACAAGAAAATCCGCGTCGTCCGCCATTTTTTCCACGAAATCTTCCCCCGGCAGAAAATCATTTTCCTCTTTTAATTTATAAAAATAAGGATTGCCACCCGACGCCAGCGCCGCCCTCTCATAGCCGTAAAAAGAAGGCGCCAAAATCCACGGCCTCCGCGGCTTTATCCCCTGAAACGCCGCCATCAAAAGCTCCGACGCCCCGTTGCCAAAAAGCAGATTCTCCGCCGGAACGCCCAGCCACGCGCTCACCGCGCTCCGCAGCTCGTCCGCCTCGTCATCCGGGTAGGCCTCACAGGCCGCCACCGCCTCGTGCAGCGCTTTTTTTACCGTCTCCGGCATTCCCAGAGGATTTATATTCACAGAAAAATCCAGTTTCACATCGTTCCGGTAAATGTCCCCGCCGTGCCGTCCCGACACCCGCGACACCTCCATTCTCAGATTACTACTTCCACAAGCCGCCACCTGTACTTCACTCTTTGACAATTCTCCCTGTTTCTAATAACTATAGTAGCATTATTGCTATCGCAGCAAATGCAGCTACCGCAGCAATTGCAGCTACTGCAACAATTGCAGTTATCACAGCAAATATAGCAACACCAGCACTAGCAGGCATATCGCCTCGCCGAGCCAGGCCGTCACATACAGCAGACGGTTCGCGCGCCTTATATCCTCCGGCTCCGCCTGCCGCAGCGCGTCCCCGATCGTGGGCTTATGCACTACGCGGCCGAAATAGCGGGCGTCCCCCGCCAGTTGCAGTCCCAGCGCCCCGGCGCACGCCGCCTCGGTCTGGGCGGAATTAGGACTGGCATGGTTTTTCCGATCCCGCCTCCAGATTTTCCACGCTCCCCGGCCCGAACAATCCCGTCCTCCCAGGAAAGCGGATAAAATCATCAGGCAGGCGCAGAGCCTCGCGGGAATAAAATTCATGCCGTCATCGAGCTTCGCCGCCGCCCGGCCAAAATACAAATATTTTTCATTTTTATATCCCACCATGGAATCCATGGTATTGACCGCCTTGTAAAAAAATCCGAGGGCCGGTCCTCCTATGGCAGTAAAAAGCATGGGCGCGATCACGCCGTCAGAGGTATTTTCCGCCACAGTCTCCACCGCTGCTTTCACAACGCCCTCCTCGCTGAGCGCTTCCACGTCCCGCCCCACAATCATGGAAAGGGCTTTCTTCGCCCCTTCCAGATCGCGGTTTTTCAACTGCCGGAACACCTTCATGCTCTCCGACTTCAGGCATTTCACCGCCAAAATCTGATAGGTCATGACCGTTTCCACCGCGATTCCCGCCGCCGGATGCAGCCGGTAAGCCACGCATAAAATAAGCGCCGCCACCGCCAGAGCCGTCAGGGGAACCACCGCCGCGAGGACAATTCCCCGGCGGAATTTTTTCCGGTCCTCATCCCCGTCCCGGAGCAGGATTTTTTCCAGCCAGGCAATCATTTTCCCCATAAGACGGACCGGATGGGGCAGGAAATACGGATCTCCCAGCAGAAGATCCATCAAAAAACCCAAAAAGAAGGACACCATATGTCCGGCCATCGTCTCACGCTCCCGTCATTTACAAGCCTGCGCTTCCAGTTTTCTTATGTCGCGTATCCGCTGGTCCGGCCAGTCCAGAACGCACCGGTACCCCTCGCCACCAGACACCTGGAAATCAAAATATTTCCCGCCGCCCCAGCCGCTCAGCAAAGACATAATCGTGCCGCCGTGCACAATGGCCGCCGCCCGCTCCGGCAGATTTTCCTCCTGGGAAAAAATAAATTCCGCCATTCTCTCAAGCCCCGCGCCGCACCGCCTCGCAAAATCCTCCCTGCTCTCCCCGCCGGGAAAGGGTATTGCGCCTCCGCTGTCGATCCACGCCTGATAGCGCAAATCGCCTTTTAAATCCTCGTAATTTTTTCCCTCAAAATCTCCGAAATCGATCTCCGTCCACTCCGGGATCCGCACCGGCTCCTGAGCCGGATAGAGAATCCGCGCCGTCTCCAGACAGCGGCGCATCGGACTGGCAAATATCCTGTCCGCCGGGGGATACCATCCTATTTTTTTATTTGCCAGTAAAATATCTTTCCCCTCCGCGCAGAGTGACTCGTCCGTCCTCCCCACATACCGGCGCTCCCGGTTGCCCGCCGTGGCGCCGTGCCGGATCAGAATCAGTTCTATTTGATTTTCTGTCCTATGCCGCATATCACGCGCACCACCTCTTGGGCCCCGGCCGCCAGCGCCACCAGGATTTTCCCTGTCCGCTCCCTGTATTCCCGCTCAAATCCGTCCACCGGCACGATGCCGTTTCCAATCTCGTCGCAGATCAAAATACAGTCCGGGTATTTTTTTACAAAATCCTCAATTTCCTGTTCCGGCCGGACGCCCTGCTTCATCCGCTGCCGAATCCACTGGTGCAGATGATTGACGATCACAGGACTTCCCTCCTGCTCCGGCAGAACCCCGTCCGCAACGACGCAGTCCTCATCCCGGACGCCGTAATTCTCCCGGACGTATTGCAATTTCCCCTGAAAACATCCGCCGATAACAAGTATCATAATACCTCCATTTCTAAGAGAACTATGTTCGCTTCGTGAAAAAATAAGCTATCGAGCTTATTTTTTACGCGAACTCCATAATCACGCACGCGAGCGCTGCCGCTGCCGCCATGCCTCCCTCACATAATACCACAAAATACCCCGCCGTGTCTCCTGTAATTCCGCCGATTTCTTTTTTCGTGTGAAAATAATAATAGACGAATACGCACAGGGCCGCCGCCGTCACCGCAAGCCCGGCGCGCCACGACCGAATAAGCATAAACGCGACGCAGAACAACGCCTCCGCAATTAACACTGTGAGGGTGATTTTTTTATTTCCCTTTTTTAATATGTTCAGGGAAGTCTCGTTTTTGGGCAATGTCTCATTATGAGCCATTGTCCCCAAAGGGGCTAACGAAAATGTCAGCACGCTGATTCCGCTGAGACACCGGGACAAAAAAAATCCGGCGACAAATACCTGCAGCCCCCGTCCCCCACGAATCTCGGAAAAAGCGCCCAGATACAAGAGCCCGAACA
>CANRJU010000265.1 GCA_947631075.1 uncultured Lachnospiraceae bacterium | reverse complement strand
TACGCGCTGTGGCTGATCGTGGGACTTCGCCTGGTCTGCCCGGCGACAGTTTACTCTCCCATCAGCCTGTTTAACCTGGATTTTGCCGGGAAAATCCAGATGCCCCTGGAGGCGAGCCGGGGCGCTGAATCAGATGAAAAAAGTCCGGCGGAACACGATCCGGCGGGAGATGGTTTAGCTGACAAGGATTCAACTGAACCAGAGGCCGATGGGAAATTTTTTTTAGATACTATTTATCCCGAAAATATTTCCGATGAAAATGTTGCTGGGGAAAATGATTCTGATGGAAATGTTTCTGGAAAAAACACTTCGGAAATATTATCCGTGAATCCTGGATCTGATCTGCCGGAACAGACAGCGACGGGAAATCCCACGGAAACGTCGGACCGCATGGTGACGGCACAGGCGCCGGATTCTGACGGCGACGGCGGTCCGGCGGCAGAGCGCGTGCTGTCCGCGTTGTCGGCGGTGTGGCTAGCTGGCATGGGACTGCTTATTTTGTGGAATATGATTTTGACCTTCCGCATGAAAAAACGATTAAAAAAAGCGGTTCGGTACAGGGATAACATTTATGAGAGCGACTGCATTCCCACGCCTTTTGTGATGGGACTGATCCGCCCGCGCATTTATATTCCGTTCCGGCTCTCGGAACAGGAGCGGGACTATATTCTGCGGCATGAGCAGTATCATATCCGAAGACGGGATTATATCGTGAAGGTGATTGCTTTTCTCATAACGGCCGCGTACTGGTTCCATCCGCTGGTGTGGGCGGCGTATTTCAGCATGATCCGCGATATGGAAATGAGCTGCGACGAGCAGATTCTCTGGGAGAGCGGGGAGGATATCCGGAAGAATTACAGCATGTCGCTGTTGGCCTTTGCCACCAATAAAAGGCAGTATTCTATGGAGACATTGGCGTTTGGCGAGACAAATACAAAGAAAAGGGTGAGACATATTATGAAGTGTAAGAAAAAAGGAAAATGGATGAGCGTGTGCGCGGTTCTTCTGTTCGCACTCTTGGGAACGGCGTGCCTGACAAGCGGGAAAGACGGCGGGCAGGCTGCGAATAGCGCCGGGGACGGACAGACGGCGCAGGCGGATGCGGACGGTCAGCAGGCAGATACGGTTAAGGCAGACGGCGGGCAGGCCGCGAGCAATGCCGGGGACGGACAGACGGCGCAGGCAGATCAGGACGGGCAGCAGGCGGACGCAGTCAAAGCGGAAAGCGCTGCTTCGGTGGAAGAATTTCTGCGGCAGGGGATTCAGGATACTATGCCGATGCAGGTCGCAGAGCAGCTGGAGTCTGTGAAGTGCCGCACAGTAGAGGGAGATGGTTCGGAAATTACGTACCTGTTCGGCAATGGCGGCGAGGGAGGTGAGGACACGCTCCGGCTGGATTTTACCTATAAGGATGGGGCGCTTGTTCAGTATGTGTCCAAGGAATACGGATATATGGACGCACTGTCTGAGAGCATCGGCGAGGTGTGGCACGATCCGGAGCACACGGAGAAGGACTTGGAAAAACGAAGCATTGAGCTGATTCAGGAATTTGAAAAGGCGTTATTAAAAGTCAGCCCGGAGGACGACAGCCGCTATAAAAAGCAAAAGACGCCGGCGCGCTATCAGGGCGATATACTGGGCGAATCGTATCGGATGTTTAAAAATACGGTCAGCGGAGATGCGTATGTGGTGTGCCTGTTCTATGACATGGTCGTGAAGTACGATGCGGCGGGCGGAAAATTTTCCAGGAAAAATGCCGTGAAAATTGCCTATAAGGACTACGCTACGCCAAATAATGAGTGGGAGTATTGCAATATACCGGATTTTAGGGAGAGGAAAATGATGACGCAGCTAATGGACGCCGCGCTGACACAGCTCGAAGATCCGGGGTATCAGACGCTAAGGGCGGACCGACAGAAGAATCTGAAAAGGCAAAAGGAATGTGGATTTTCCCTGTATTATAAGGGAAAATACTGGGCGGCCTACGACGGCGGGTATCTTGTGGGAGAGGACGGGAATATTTTGTATAGCGCCAAGCTGTCGTCATTCTCCGGTGCAATTTTGCGTAAGACAGTGGACTTTTCCCCGGTCAAGCCAAAGGATTTTTCCGGAATCGGAGAGGCGTCGCTTGTGTACGTGCCGAAAGAGGCGCCGGAGCGCGACCACAAATCTCTGAAAATTACGGATGAAAAGGAATTGGCGATGATCGAACAGGCATTTTCCCACGCGGAATATGTCCGGGGCGGGAGCGACTGCCCGATGGGCGAAATTCGGCTGTGGCTGTACCGCTCGAAAATCGCCAAAAAGGAACTCATTGTCACGCTGGCCGGCGACGGATGCCCTATGTTCCGGGCCGGAGGCATTACTTACAGGTACGATGACAGCAAATTCAGCGATTCCCTGAAGAAAAAGCTGCACAGCTATGATGCGACGGATTCTGACAAATTGGTCCAGGAGGATAAAACCGACAGTAAGACGACGGTGCGCCTTGTCATGACGAAGGGTGGCAGGGAGGAGGATGAATTGTCTCCTTATCACGGGATGCTGACGGGAAGCTTTCGTCTGGAGGCTTGCCAAAATGGAAAAATAACGGGCAAAAAGGCAGTAAATTTCGGAGATGAGGAGCTTTATTTTCCGGAAAAGGTAAAGATTCACATGAAAGATTATAATGGGGACGGCAGAGCGGATTTTGCCCTTGGACAGCAGGCGGGCAGCAATTATAAGGAATATCAGTTTTATACCGTTACGGAGGCTGGGAAAATAGAAAAGCTGTCTGTAAACGGGGAAAAATCTGAAACTCTTACGGCGTCGTCGGCGGAATATTCTCCGGCATTTAGAGTAAAGGACGGAAAGGTGCAGTTTGAATATTACGATATGGAGAATGGAAAATATGTGCAGTCCCAGGCGGTAATTCAGTAAATAATTTGCGATAAATAGTATAATTGCGGGCCTTCTGTTTATAATAAGAAAAAAACAGGAGGCTCGATTATTATGCAGCATAAGTATCGAATCAATACAGTAAGAGGGCGGGAAATCCTGGATTCCAGAGGAAATCCGACGGTGGAGGTGGAGGTGGCTCTGTGCGGAGGCGCCAAAGGCCTTGCGTCCGTTCCCTCTGGCGCCTCGACCGGGGCTTTTGAGGCAGTGGAATTGAGGGACAAGGGCTTAAAGAGATACCGGGGAATGGGGGTAAAAAAGGCAGTACAGCATGTCAACGACACATTATCCTATTTGCTGGAGGGAAAAAATGCCTTGAATCAGGCGGATATAGATGGACTGATGATTCGGGAGGACGGCACAAAGAACAAGGCGAGGCTGGGCGCTAACGCCATTCTGGGGACGTCGATGGCGGTGGCCAAAGCGGCCGCAAAGGCTGTGGGACTGC
The DNA here is from genome assembly GCA_947631075.1 of uncultured Lachnospiraceae bacterium. Taxonomy (GTDB): domain Bacteria; phylum Bacillota; class Clostridia; order Lachnospirales; family Lachnospiraceae; genus Eubacterium_F. The sequence continues at coordinate 642 of CANRJU010000265.1, read as the reverse complement.
CGCTGTATCAGTATCTGGGCGGCGCCAACGGAAGAACGCTGCCGGTTCCCATGATGAATATTATAAATGGCGGAAAACACGCGGACAGCAGTCTGACCATACAGGAATTTATGATTATGCCTATCGGGGCCAAATCCTTTCACAACTGCCTGGAGTGGAGTTCCAATGTATTTCACGCTCTGAAAAAATTATTGAGCGAGGACGGGCACACGATTTCGGTGGGGGACGAGGGAGGCTTTGCCCCTCATCTGAACAGTGACGAGGAGGCCCTTCAATATATTGTGAAAGCCATTGAACAGGCGGGCTACCGGCCGGGAGAGGATTTTGTCATCGCTATGGACGGCGCCAGCACGGAGATGTATGAGGAGGCCATCAAGCAGGGACGAACCGGCGAGTATCTGTTCTGGAAATCCGGCGAGTACAAGAGCGTGGACGCCATGATTGATTTCTGGGACACGCTGTGCAGCCGCTATCCGGTCTACTCCATCGAAGACGGGCTGGCCGAGGAAGACTGGGAGGGCTGGCAGAAAATGATGAACCGACTGGGAGAGCGGGTACAGCTCGTGGGGGATGATCTCTTTGTGACCAATACGGACCGGATTCGCAAGGGGATGAATTTGCATGCCGCCAACGCCGTTCTCA
>CANRJU010000264.1 GCA_947631075.1 uncultured Lachnospiraceae bacterium | reverse complement strand
GAAATAGGCAGCCGCACCCGGACCCGCATGGAGACCTTTCACCGCCAGGCGGGAGACGAGGCGGGAAATCTGCTCATGCACCTGAAGCTCTCCTACGGGGAGACCATGACATACGACCGGTTTCTGGCGCGTTTTGCCTGCTGGCGGGAGGTCGTCACCCTCAACCCGGAGGAATTCGACGCCATCTACTACACGCTGGGCCTTGAGCGGTACGGCAACATCCCCCTCATAGAGCCGTTGGAATACCGGGAAGAAAAGAAAATACAGTCCCTCGTGCTGGCCGTAGACACCTCCGGCTCCGTGAGGGGCGCCCCCGTAAAGCGCTTCCTGTCTGAAACGTTCAGCATCCTGGCAAGCTCCAGACATTTTTTCAGACATACGCAAATTCATCTGCTGCAATTCGACACCCGGATCCAGGACGCGCGGCTGATCCAATCGGCGTCCGAGCTGCCCGCCCTGGCGGACTCCTTTGCCGTCCGGGGTTTTGGCGGCACGGACTATCGGTGCGTATTCGATTACACCGACCGCCTGGAGGGCGGCGTCCAGGGGCTCTTGATTCTCACGGACGGATACGGGACCTATCCCGCCAAGCGCCCCGCCTATCCCGCCGCTTTTTTGCTGGCGGATTTTCTGAAAGAATACGACCAGCCGGCCCCCGTTCCCGCCTACGGGCAGGTGCCCGACTGGGCCATCTCATTTTCCATTGCGGAGGGAGACCTTATTTCCCGCCCGCGAAAAGAAACACAGAAAGAAGGAGAGTTATGAGTCAGTTTGAAATGACAATCAAAGAGGCCAAGGAGGAAATTATCCACACCCTGCGGGCCTATCGGATGAAAAATGAACTGGGACAGTACAAAATCCCGGTGGAAAAACAGCGCCCCATCCTTCTCATGGGGCCGCCGGGCATCGGAAAAACAGCCATCATGGAACAGATCGCGGCAGAGGAGGGAATCGCCCTGGTCTCCTACACAATCACCCACCACACCCGCCAGAGCGCCGTCGGACTCCCCGTGATCCGGGAGAAAAAATTCGGCGATATGACCTGTTCCGCCACCGAGTACACCATGAGCGAGATTGTGGCCGCCCTGTATGAAAAAATAGAGCAGACCGGCATTTCAGAGGGCATCCTCTTTCTGGATGAAATCAACTGCGTATCCGAGACGCTGGCCCCCACCATGCTCCAGTTTCTGCAGTACAAGACCTTTGGCGTCCACCGCATCCCCGCCGGATTTATGATCGTGGCTGCCGGAAATCCGCCGGAATACAACAAATCCGCGCGGGATTTTGACATTGCCACCCTGGACCGCCTAAAGCGCATCGACACCACCTGGGATTACTCCGCCTGGAAGGAGTACGCCTATGCCGAGGGCGTCCACCCGGCCATCCTGTCCTATCTGGACATCAAAAAAGAAAATTTTTATCAGGTACACGCCGCCCTCAACGGGGAAGATTTTGTCACCGCCAGGGGATGGGAGGACCTGTCCCGCTTTCTGCTGGTACGGGAGACGATGGGCGTACCTGTGACCGCCGCCACGATCCACCAGTATATACAGCACCCGGAGGTGGCGAGGGACTTTTCAAGCTACTATGACCTGTTCCAGAAATATCAGCAGAAATACGATATTCCCGCCATTCTGGACGGCGAGGCGCAGGAGGAAGCCGCAAAGCGTCTGGGAAATTCTCCCTTTGACGAGACAGTCAGCGTGCTGGGACTTTTTCTGGGGCGTCTGGGAGAGGAATTTTCCCTGGTCTGCAGCCGGGACCAGACCCTTTCCCTGGTCTACGACGCGCTGCAGCGCCTCAAGGGAATGCTCGCCTCCTGCGGACGGACCGCGGCGGAGCTCTTACAGGACGAGTACGACCGGCTGGACCAGCGCCGCGAGACGGAAAAAATTGCCGGGGGCCTCACGGAAGAACGGGAAAAGCAGTATCTCGCCGCCCTCTCCGAACTCGCCTCTTTCCGAAAAGCCCTGCTGTCCGAACAGCCGGAGGAGGAATTTTCCTTTGTGAAAACGCAGTTTGAGACAGCGGTATCCGGTTACGAAAAACAGGCCGGGGAAGTGCGCGGGCACCTGACCCAAGCGTTCCTGTTTTTGGAAAAAGCCCTGGAAGGCCGCCAGGAAATGGTCCTGTTCGTCACCGAGCTGACCCTGAATCCCCACGCCTCCTGGTTCGTCACCGAACACGGCTGCGACAAATTTTTTGAGTACAATAAGGAGCTATTGCTGGAAGAAAAGAAGGACCAGTTGAAAAAAGAAGTGAGAATTTTACAAAGTGTTCACAGATTTTCACAAATTTGAACACATTATCGTCACATTTTCAATCTATACTAAGGTCATACGAATGAGAAAACAAGTTTGTACCCTATATTTTTACTTTTGCCAGCATCATTTTTTTGATTTTTTTCATAAAACTCCTCTTTCAAAAAAGGGCAGTCGGTTTACCGGCTGCCCTTTCCCTTTTCACTTTTTTATTGATGTCCTATTTTTAGTACACCTGAATGTTATCCACCTTGGTGACGGAATCATACCTTCCGCCCCTCACATACATTCCCTTCAGGACGCCATTTCCATTGATTGCGACTGCTTCGTTGAAATAGATGGTATCGTCCTTGCTGATTACGATGGACGCCGCCTTTTTGGACGGATCCACCGCGGCCAGGACGTGTACCCAGTCCGCCGGAATGTCCACGGCATCCGCTCCATTGATTGACCACTTCGTACTGTTTACCTCCGACGACATCTTGAAAATATAGCCGCTGTCAATTCCGTCGTTGATAATATTGTTCGAGTATGCCATATCGGTACCGGTCAGGGCAAATTCCGTCGTCTGATTGTCGCCCGCTTTCAGGGACACGTCAAATTCCACGGTATAAATGCCGCCGGACAATTTATCCGACACGCCAAAGTCTGTGACTGCTCCGCGGGAATTGTTTCGCTCCGGCGTGAACTGGATATATTTTCCATGAGCCTCGTCGCTGGCAAGAACTACCTTGTCCTGCGCGTTGTCAGACGTCCACACAGACGCCGCGTCGGTCACGCTGTTGTAATCCTGCCGCATGATATAGCTGCTGACCTCCAGCGGCAGCACCGTGACGTCAAAGGTCCTCTCCTCACTGCTGAATTTAGCTGTCAGCGTCACCACTGCCGCCTTCGCGGCCGGCGGCGTCACAGCGCCGGTCTCCGGATTGATCACGCTGGCATCCGACGAGCTCCACGCAATGTCGTACTCTCCTATCTTGGCGGGAAGCTCAATGGAGGTTCCCTTTACGACCGGACTGATCAAGAGGCTTATGGGCTCAACGGCCACTGTGAAAGTCAGCGTCTTACTGCTGCCTCCTCTTGTAACGACTGCCGTCAGCGTCGCCTTTTCCTCCTTCACTCCCGGCCCCAATTTAGCCGTTCCGTTCTCCACAGCCAGAGCCTTGTTGTCGGACGTCCACGTCACCGTGGAGCCAAACAGCCCCTCTGTCGGCAGGTCAAAATCTTCCGCCGCCGTCTCCGGCACGGTCAGTTGCGCCGCGTCGTACTCCACGGCCTCCTCGTCGGTCTTGTGGGTCTTGCTTCCCCAGATCGTCCGGTTGTCGCTTCCAATGGCCGTGAACACCATGACCTTGTCGCGGGCATTGGTCTGCTCGTACTGCTCCAGAACGACGCCCTTGTATTCCTGATTGTTGATCGCGATCGTGATGTAGTGTCCCTTTAACGTCCAGGTGCCCTCATAGGCCCCGCTGACTGTACCGTCCTCATTCAGCGTGAGTCCCTGGGATTCCACATAGTCATAATGCGGAGGCGTGGTACTCTGGAACTCCGTCCTGTGATAAATGAACTCATACCGTCCCACCACGTCCTCTTTGTCGTAGCTGTCCGCGATGGTCTCCCCGTTAAATTCAAAGGGAGCCGTCACCAGCCATCCGTCCTCGTTGGAGAACGTCTGGTGCGTCCGCACTACGAAATCCTCAACGGTATGGGCAAACTTCTGATGGAAGTGGATAAAGGTGCGCCCCTGTTCATCCATCACCGCTGAATTTCCTCCGCAGGAGG
>CANRJU010000263.1 GCA_947631075.1 uncultured Lachnospiraceae bacterium | reverse complement strand
TCTGTTACCTGAAGGGTGTGGAGCACGGCCATGCTGCCGGACACGCTGTCATTCTGTTGTTCTTTGTTCTGCAAATCCGTTTCCCGCTGCTCCTTCTGCTGCTTATACTGCAACCAATCTTCTTGTTTCTTCTGTCTCTTGTCTTGAATATTTTCTCCCATCCACATCCTCCCTCTGTGTTTTCCTTGTTCTGTAGCCGTGATATCGCGCATATGCAAATACGCTGTGCTCACGATTTGTATAACCCCATTATACTCTGCCCACAGTCCGGATGTCAATTGTTGTCTGGCACAAGTTTATGGCGCCAAGTTTGTGGCGTAAAACGCCACAAACTCCCAGTACAAAACATGGCACCGTCTTCTGTAATGTATGTTTCTTAAACTTTAAGCAAATAAATTTTGCGCATACATAAGAAATGTCACAATAGCCTGATAAAAATTTAAGATTGAGCAAGAATCATGTCCCGCCGCAGCTGTGAATCATTGGGAATATCGCACGCCGCCCTCCTGCCAAGGATCGATTCATACTCATCCGCCGACAGCTCGCCCGTACCCGGCCGCTTAACCCAGAGATTCTCTTTGGTAAACGCCTCCCCGGCGCGAATATCCCGAATCGTCACGACCGATGCAAAGGCAAAGTCGCTCGTCACCTTTTCCTCCAGGGCCTCTTCCTTCTCACCGCCTAGCATAGCAGGCACTGTCCGAGCCGCCTCCAGAAGCAGCCGCAAATTCTCCTCGTCCATAGAGCACACAATATCCGGTCCCTCTCGGTTCATCGTATCCGTAAAATGCCGCTCCACCAGACGCGCTCCCAACGCCATAGCCGCAATACAGGCATTGTTGTTCAGCGTGTGGTCGGACAGCCCCACCGGCACATCCGGGTACGCCGCCATCAGCTGCTGCATGGCGCCCAGCCGCACCAGAGATGGATCCGTGGGATACAGGTTCGTCGTATGCATCAGAGCGTAATCAACCCCTCTTTTTTCCAGAATATCCACCGCTCTGTCCACCGCCCTCAAATCATTCATCCCTGTGGAAACAATCATAGGCTTTCCAAAAGAAGCCACATAGTCTAAAAGGGGATAATTGTTCATCTCCCCGGATCCAATCTTATAAATCTCAACGCCAAAATCCTCCAGACGCTCCGCCGCAGCACGGGAAAATGGCGTGCTCATAAAGACCATCCCCTGCGATTCTGTGTAGCGCTTCAACTCCTGCTCCTCCTCCCGGTCAAGCGCCGCCCTCTCCATAATCTCATAGATGGAAATATCCGCGTTGCCGGGAATAACACTTCTCGCCGCCTCGCACATCTCATCCTCCACAATGTGAGTCTGGTGCTTAATCAGGCGCGCTCCCGCCCGATGGGCAGCATCCACCATTTCCTTGGCAACCTCCAGAGAACCATTGTGATTGATGCCAATTTCCGGAATCACCAGGGGCACAGCGTCCCCGCCAATGGTAATATTACTCAGCTGTATTTTTTTCATTTTCTTCATTTTCCTCCCTGAATTTATTTTTCAAAGCCTATCTTCAAAACCTACACGATTATCTGAAAAACAATACACAAATCTTCCCTGATTTGTTCAGCAGGTATATATTTCAGAATGTTTCAGATAAAACTCTGCCACCGCAAGATCCGCTTCCTCGTCAATATCCACCGAATGAGACTGCTCCATCCGGTATCCGATCTCATTATCATTAAAGCTGGTAGCCTCGTCTATTTCTTCCACCGCATTGATATATACTGCTCCGTTCACCCGGTAATACTCCGGCATATCCTGCCTGCGCACCGTGCTCCCCTGCTCCAGCAGACGCACCAGCCTGTCGCCGTCCTCAAACCGCCTCATAAGAATCGGATGATCGGTCACTGGGGACACCGATACAAGCCCCTGCCTATCATGTCCATAAAAGCACTCAATCGCTCCGTCTATATCCTCCGCTGTCCGCAACGGCTGCGTGGGCTGCAAAAGAACAAGAGCGTCCCATTCGTCCACCGATATAAAATTCCGGACTGCATGGCACACCACCGATATAGTCGTAGATTTATCCTGCGCCAGCTCCGCCGGGCGCATCATGGGAACGCTGGCGCCGTATTCTCTGGCCACTGCCGCAATCTCCTCATCCTCCGTAGAAACAAATACCTCGTCAATGTACCGGCTCTCTCTCGCCGCCAGAATCGAGTAGGCAATCAGCGGCTTCCCATTCAAATCCCGAATGTTCTTTCTCTTAATCCCCTTGCTCCCGCCGCGGGCCGGTATAAGCGCCAGAAGCTTTTTTCCCTGATACATATGTGTCCTCCTAAAAGATCATGTCCACAAAATGTTTCTGCATCTCCAGCTCCCACACCCTGGGATCCCGCAGTATGTTCATAAACATCTCCGCGCTGTTGCCCTGTCCATAATAGCTGCCGCTCTTCCGGTAATCCGCAATCCTATCAATCGCACGAAGAATCGCCTGCTCCTCCGCCTCCACAGTCTGAATGTTGACCGCGTCCTCCTCGTCATACCGGCCGTTCTGACGGCTTCCCACGTTAATCGAGGGCACGCCGTACACACAAGTCTCCCGTATGCCCGCGCTGGAATTTCCAATCATAAACTGCGCATTTTTCAGCAATGTCAGAAAATATTCAAATCGTATAGAGGGAAACACTCGAAACCGCGACTTGTCCGTCAGCTTCTCGTACTCCCTGAGAATCAGCTCCGAGCCCAGATCATTGTTCGGATAGATCACCACAAAATTATAATCCGTTTTTTTCAGCGCCGACAAAATAGTTTCAATATTGCGGCCGATTTCATCCAGCTCCGTCGTCACCGGATGATACATCAAGATGCCATAACGGTCAAAATCAATTTCATACCGCGCCAGCACCTCATCCAATGATGGCAGCTGATCCGAATACATGATATCAATATCCGGCGAGCCCATAATATAGATCCGCTGCTCCTCCTCACCCATCTGAATCAGGCGGCGCCACGCATCCTCGTTGCTCACCAGATGAATGTGCGCCATCTTGGAAACCGCATGGCGAATCGACTCATCAATCGTCCCCGACAGCTCGCCACCCTCAATATGCGCCACCAGAATATTGTTCAGAGCTCCCACGACCGCTCCCGCCATAGCGTCCACCCGGTCCCCATGCACCACAATCATATCTGGTTCAATGTGCTTAATATAACCGGTAAAATTACAGATCACATCGCCCAGATTGTAGCTCATATTCCGGCTGTTAATCAGTCCAAAAGCAACTTGGACATTCTTGTATCCATCCTTTACGATTTCCCTGTATGTGCTGCCAAATTCCTTCTGTAAGTGCATCCCAGATATGTAAATGTACGCCTCAAACTTCTCCGACTCCTCCACCTTTTTCATCAGCGCCTTCAGCTTGCCGTAATCCGCGCGGGTACCCGTCATAAATACAATTTTTTTAATATTATTTCTCTTTTTATTTTTACCGACAAGTATCTTGCCTGTTTCCTCCCTGAAATCACTCATATTTTATAATTTCCTCCCTGAAATTACGTAATTAAATATTTTACTATACTCTACTTCTTCCCATATTTTGACTCCTCATGCACTTTGCAGTCATACTCCCGGCGGAGTTTCATCGTGTACTCCATAGGCCTTTCTATAATGTCACTAACATATTCTAATGATTGATTCTTCTCAAACAAACGAAACGCAACGCTCCTTTCTTTTTTCTCCTCGCCTGCCTCCTGGCCCTCGTCCCAGCCTTGGCTAAAGCACTCCTCTCCGATTCTCATTCCCAGTCCCGTCATTTTATCTACCTCCCTCCAGAGCTCTTTATTCTCCGAAAAATCTATGTACTTCTTTACTGTTTCCAAAAAATTGTCCTTGTGCGGATACATGATGGCATGCAAAAATTCCAACACCCCGTTCTTGTCCGCATACTCTCCTGCCTTTTCTTTCTCATCGATTTCCATCTCGCGAAATATCTGATCTCCCAGCCGGATGATTACCAGCGTCAGCAAGTCGTAGTCTTCCTTTTTAGGATGGCATTTTCCGTAATTCTGCGTGTTGCTCATCTCAATAACGGAAATGCTGAAC
>CANRJU010000262.1 GCA_947631075.1 uncultured Lachnospiraceae bacterium | reverse complement strand
AACCGCAGACGAGGATGTAAAGAAGGTGCGCTTCCAAATCAACGGAACTCTTGTAAAGGACGAGACCGTGAGCAATGGAACGGCATCCGTCGTCCTTAACTCCTCCGAGCTGAGAGAGAGCGGCCTGAACGCAGTCGTGGCCAACGCCGTAGACGCCGAGGGCAATTATATTTACAATACATCCGTTTCCAAAACCGGCAACTATAATGTGGTAGAATCGGATTACCTGATATTCAAAATGAATAACGGGGCGTTGGAAATTCAGGATAAATCAACAGCCTCCTATGAGGATACGGGAGATAATTCGGACGATGACTCGGATGCGGACTCCGGCGATGATTGGGATGATGACTCCTATGGGGATGACGAAGATGATTATGATGATTCCGACTCCGGGAGCGCGAAGAAGAAAATAAAAATCACCTCTGTTAAGGCAAAGCGCGGAAGCAAAAAAATCACTGGAAAATTGTCCGTGAAAAAGGCGGCCGTAAAGGTAAAGGTGGGCAAAAAGAAATTCAAGAAAGCCAAGGTTTCAGGAAAGAAATTTACCTTTAAAATCGCCGCACTGAAAAAAGGCACTAAGATTCAGATTAAGGCGACAAAGAAAAATTATAAGGCGGGAACAAAAACGGTAAAAGTAAAATAAGGCCAGTTGTCGGCATATTTCTCATTTGATTTCTGGCAGGAGCGCGGCATGTCCGGCTCCGTGAGCAGGGTGCTGTCTGGAAAGACGGTTTCCTGCTTTTTTTAACGAAAATTTTCTTTAAAAGTGTGCAGCCAGCACACCAATTCTCAGATTCAAGAGATATGGGGAAGAATTCTATCTTGACTTTTTTTGAGAATATGGTATATTAAAATCACTTTAACAAATAAGAAAAAAGGCAGCAATATATATGAAATTGAGCGACTTAATGGAAAAAGAAGGTAAAGAATGTTAGACTACATTATCGAACGCACAAACAAATACATCGACAGCATGCCCAAAAAAGAACGAAAAAAATATGGTCAATTTTTTACTAGCAAAGAAACAGCACGTTTTATGGCCGGATTATATAATATTTCCTGCGATAAATCTAAAGTCAGTATTTTGGATGCGGGAGCAGGATCGGGGATATTATCATGTGCACTGATAGAACGATTAGAGCAGATTGCTTCTGTGCAGACAATAGAATTAACCTGCTATGAAAATGATGATAATATTTTGGAATTACTCAAGGAAAATTTGTATATTTGCAAGGAGAACTCTAAAAAAGACATTCAAATTTATATTATTACAGATAATTATATTACAAGCCAGTATTTAGATTTTAATCATATGTTAGGCGGCAATCCTGAACCTAAAAAATATGATATGGTAATTGGCAATCCTCCATATATGAAGATACCTAAAGGTGCACCGGAGGCAGCGGCTATGCCGGAAGTCTGTTATGGAGCTCCCAATCTGTATTTCATTTTTGCGGCGATGGGATTGTTTAATCTGGATTGTAATGGGGAATTGGTGTATATTATTCCCCGTTCTTGGACTTCAGGAGCTTATTTTACACGATTTAGACACTATTTTCTGACTGAGGGGAAGTTAGAACATATTCATTTATTTGCAAGTCGGAATAAAGTGTTTGATAAAGAAGATGTTTTACAGGAAACAATTATTATCAAGATAAAAAAGACATATCAAGTTCCAGAGAAAGTTACTATTACTTCTTCGCAGTCAAATAGTGATTTTGATAATCTGACGTCACTTACTGTGCCATATAATCTCGTTGTATCAGGAAATGATTTTTATGTGTATTTAGTAACAGACGAGAAAGAAGTTTCGGTGCTGGAACAATTACATAAATTTAATAAGACATTGCCGGATATTGGGTTAAAAATGAAAACAGGACTGACGGTTGATTTTCGTAATAGGGAGAAGCTTCGTGATGACGAGGAGGAAGGCGCAATTCCGCTTTTTTATTCGCAGCATATTAAACAGGGAGAAGTACAGTTTCCTATTCAAAAAGAGCATGAATATATAGTGACAGATCAAAAAGGATTGATGCAGGAAAACCGAAATTATTTGTTTGTTAAACGTTTTACTGCCAAGGAGGAACGGCGCAGATTACAGTGCGGGGTATATTTGTCAAAGAAATATCCGCAATATACGAAGATCAGTACGCAGAATAAAATCAATTTCATTGATGGACTGGTGACGGAAATGTCGGAGTGCCTTGTGTATGGATTATATGTGATTTTTAATTCGGATCTTTACGATGAATATTATAGGATTTTGAATGGATCAACACAGGTAAATTCAACAGAGATCAATGCAATGCCTGTACCTGATTTGGAATGCATACAGGAGATGGGCAAAAAACTGATGAAGAGCAAGGATATGTCGGAAGAGAATTGTAATATGATACTGGAGGGATATTGTGGATAAGGTAAATGAGGCACGAGAGCTTTTGAGAATGTTTGGAATGCCAAAAGCGCAACAGGCGGATATTTGCTGTTATGTATTGCTGGCTATGGCAGGGATAAAGCGGGATACATTATGGAAAGATGCTGGAAATGAGTGGATTCGCATCCATGATATTATTCAGTTTGTCAATACAAATTATGGTTCGACTTATGCGGAAAATAGCAGAGAAATATTCCGTAAGCAGGCGTTGCATCATTTTCGGAATGCCGCATTGATAGAGGATAATGGAACAGCGACCAATAGCCCTAATTATAGCTATAGGCTTACAGATGAAACATTGCAAATCATAAAGACATTTCAAACGCCGGGATGGCAGGACTCAATCAATCGTTTTCTAAAATACCATGAAAAGCTGGTAGATATCTATGCCTCTAAAAAGAAAATGACAATGATGCCTGTGCGTATCAATGGAGCTGGCTTTCAATTTTCAACAGGAAAACACAACGAATTGCAAAAGGCTGTTATTGAGGAATTTGCACCACGCTTTGCCACAAATTCCGAGTGCTTGTATGTTGGGGATACAGTAGAAAGAAATCTGGTAAAAAATGTTGAAAAGCTGACAAAGCTGGGGGTTGAAATAACTTTACATGATAAAATGCCGGATATAGTTTTATATCGAGAAGATAAGAATTGGATTTATTTTATTGAAGCGGTAACTTCCGTAGGTCCGATGGACTCTAAGAGGATTTTAGAATTAACAGAAATGACAAAGAATGCGACGGCGGGAAAGATTTTTGTGACAGCGTTTCTTGATTTTAAGACTTATAAGAGGTTTTCGGAATCGTTGGCATGGGAAACGGAGGTCTGGATTGCGGAAATGCCAGATCATATGATACATTTGAATGGAGATAAGTTTTTGGGACCGAGATAGAGGTGATATTATGGCTAAATATGTATATCCAGCTATTTTTACCAAAGAGGGCGGACAGTATTCTGTGCGCTTTCCGGATATTCCAAACTGCATGACGCAGGGAGAAGATATAAGCGACGCGGTAGAAAATGCCGAGGACGCGCTTTGCCTGGTCTTGTATCATATGGAGCAGCGAGGCGAGGTCGCTCCTGTGGCGTCTGATCCCATCAGTTTAGTTCCGTCTGAAGGGGAGTTTATTTCCCTTGTTAATTGTGATACGATTGAGTATAAAAAGTTCTATTTTGAAAAATTGTAAAAAATTTTTTCCTTCAAAAATTCTGATTTCCATTTTTCTACGATATTTCGGGATGTTTCGCGATTTTTTCTACAAAAATTTTCTTTAAAAGTGTGCAGCCAGCACACCAATTCTCTGATTCAATATTGTATAATAAAGAATAAGATCCATTTTTTACTATACGAGAGGGGGATATAGTTATGAAAAATTTAAAGCGACAAATCCGGAAGGCAGTCTGCTATGTGGAGATGGCAGCCCTGATCTTGGCGTGCGCGATGTTCGGCACCGCCTGCTCTTCCGGGGAAGAGAACAATTCTGCCTCGCAGAGCGCGGATGCTCAGCAGCCGCAGCAGCAACAGCCTCAGCAGCCGCAGCAGCAACAGCCTCAGCAACCGCAGCAGGGCGCGGATGTTCAGCAGCAGCCCCAGCAGCAGACACAGGCTCCCGCAGAACAGGCCGATACAACCG
>CANRJU010000261.1 GCA_947631075.1 uncultured Lachnospiraceae bacterium | reverse complement strand
AGTCCATGTTGTCCCCCGCCTGGGCAAAAATCTCGGTCATCGTCTGCAGCTTGGCGTCGGTGTTGTCCGCCATGTGCAGCGCCAGCGCCTCTATGATGGCCGGAACCTTCGGCGAGCCGAACTCCAGCTTGCCGTGGTGCGCCAGGATGCAGTGGATCAGTTCATTTTTCAGTTTTCGCGGAAAGCCGGGGATTTTGTCCGCCGTCTCCTCCACGGCGCGGGCTCCCATATAAATGTGTCCTAACATCTGCCCCTCGTCGGTGTAGTCATTTTTCGGAAAATCGGACAGCTCTTTAATTTTCCCCATATCGTGAAACAGAGCCGCCGTGATAAGAAGATCCCGCTTCAAGATCGGGTAGTGGTCGGCGTAATACTGGCAGAGCCCGGTGACGCTCAGCGTGTGCTCCAACAGGCCTCCCATAAAGCTGTGATGAATGCTCTTGGCCGCCGAGTGCTTGCGGAAAGCCTGGACAAATTCCTTATCCTCCACAAAATACATCTCCAGCAGCCGCCGCAGATATTTATCCTGCACGCTGGCCACATACTTCATGATCTGGCTGAACATCTCGCTCGTATTTTTATCCGTGCAGGGCACATAATCCGCCGGATCGTACTCGCCCTCGTCGCTCTTTCGCACCCGTGAAATATTCATCTGCAAATTGTTCTGGAACGTGGTCACCATGCCCTCGCAATGTATGTAATCCATGGCCTCAAAGCTCTCAATGCCGTTATTCAGCTCCCAGATCTTGCCGTCCGCCGTCCCGGTCTTATCCTGCAAAATCAGGGCATAATACGTCTTCCCCGCCTTGGTCTTTAACACCTGTTTCTGCTTGCACAGGTATGTGCCCACAAATTTCTGTCCTTCTCGGTAATCCTTCAAATAATTCATAATTTCCCTCATTTCCGCTGCTATAGATAAAATTTTTATGCCACTGCTAAGTGGCTATGACACTGCAAAGTGGCTATGACACCATAGGTGGCTATGACGTCACGGGCGGTATTCTGTCATTACCTACCCTATATTTTACTGACAATCGCCCGCAAAATCAAGGCATTGTTTACTTTTCCGGCCAGATATTGTACAATGGTATTTGTAAGGCGATTGGCAAAAACGCCGAAAACACACCATTTTTCAGAAAGACAGGGATATCATTGAATAAAAAAGTTTTACACACATTGGAATACGACAAGATTATAGATATGCTGGTGGAGGAAGCGGATTCGCCGCTGGGAAAAGAAAGCGCGAGGACCCTCCTCCCCTCGTCGGACCGGCGGAAGATTATCGGATGGCAGTCGGAGACGTCCCACGCCCTGGCCCGCCTGTTCCGGCACGGAAAGCTCTCCTTTCACGGGCTCCGGGACATCCGCCCCAGCCTGAAGCCGCTGGAGAAAGGCGGAACGCTCGGCATGGGCGAGCTGTTAGACCTCTGCCGGTGCTTAGAAATCGCGAAAGCCGCGATGGACTACCAGGACAAAGACGAAGATCTGCGCGACTCGCTTTCGGGCCGCTTTGCCAGCCTCTTTGACGCTCCGGATCTGCGGCGGGAAATCAGCCGCTGCATCCTCGGCCCGGAGGAGATGGCAGATGACGCCAGCCCGGAGCTGAAGCGAATCCGCCGCGCTATTAAGGGAACGGGCGACCGCATCCGGGAGCAGCTCACCGCCACAGTCAACTCATCCGGCCCCATGCTGCGGGACAATATCGTCACGATGCGGGGAGGCCGCTATTGCCTGCCGGTCAAGCAGGAGTACAAGTCGCAGTTTCCCGGCATGATTCACGACCAGAGCTCCACCGGCTCTACCTTTTTTATCGAGCCCATGGCGGTCGTCAAGCTGAACAACGAGCTGGCGGAGCTGGCCATGAAGGAGCAGGATGAGATTGAGAAAATTCTGGCCTCCCTCAGCGCCCTGGCGGCGCCCTATACGGAAAACCTCAAGCGGGACGTGCTGATTCTGGCGGAGCTCGACTTCATCTTCGCCAAGGCAGCCCTCTCCAAAAAAATGCAGGGCAGCGAGCCCCTTTTCGACCAGAAATACATTCACATCAAAAAGGGACGCCATCCGCTGATTCCGCGTGACAAGGTGGTGCCCATCGACGTCACGCTGGGCAAAAATTACGACCTTTTAATCATCACAGGACCGAACACCGGCGGCAAGACGGTCTCCCTAAAGACCGTGGGGCTGTTCACCCTGATGGGGCAGGCGGGCCTTCACATCCCCGCCTTTGACCACTCCCACCTGCGGGTGTACAAAGAGGTATACGCCGACATCGGCGACGAGCAGAGCATTGAACAGAGCCTCAGTACCTTTTCCTCGCACATGGTAAACACGGTGGATATTTTAAAAAAGGCGGATGAGAACACGCTGGCCCTTTTCGACGAGCTGGGCGCCGGGACCGACCCCACTGAGGGCGCGGCCCTTGCCATCGCCATTCTGGACCACCTCCACAGTCGGCGGGTGACGGCTATGGCGACCACCCATTACAGCGAGCTGAAGGTGTACGCCCTCTCCACGGAAGGCGTGGAAAATGCCTCCTGCGAGTTTGACGTCGCCACCCTCCAGCCCACCTACCGGCTCCTCGTGGGGGTTCCCGGCAAGAGCAACGCCTTTGCCATTTCCGGAAAACTCGGTCTGCCCGAAGACATCATTCAAAACGCAAAGTCGCATCTGTCCGAACAGGAAGAATCCTTCGAGGATCTTCTTGCGGATCTGGAAAACAGCCGCCGCTCAATTGCCAGAGAGCAGCAGGAGATCAACGCGTACAAACTGGAGCTGGAACGCCTGAAAACAGAGGCGGCCCAGAGACAGGAAAAAATAGAACAGCAGCGGGAACGCATCCTGCGGGAAGCAAACGAAAAGGCGTATTCCATCTTGCTCGAAGCGAAAGAAACCGCCGATGAAACGATCAAAAATTTAAGAAAGATCAATAAAAATAACATTTCCTCAGCCGATCTGGAAAAGGAGCGGGAACGCCTGCGCAAAAAGCTGGACTCCACCGGCGGACATCTGTCTGTGCAGCCGAAAAAACCCAGGAAGCAGCACAAGCCCGGCGATTTCAGGCTCGGAGAAACCGTAAGGGTTCTGAGCATGAATCTGACCGGCCATGTCGTGTCCCTTCCGGACTCAAAAGGTACCGTAACCGTTCAGATGGGGATCCTGCGTTCACAGCTTCCCATCTCAGATCTGGAGATCATAGAGGAAACGCCCTCCTACTCTGCCGGAAACATACGCCGCACCACGCAGGGCAGGATGAAAATGGACAAATCCCTGTCCGTCAGCCCGGAAATCAATCTTCTCGGCAAAACCGTGGACGAGGCGGTCACCGAGCTGGATAAATATCTGGACGACGCGTATCTGGCGCATCTGGATCAGGTGCGCATCGTACACGGGAAGGGAACCGGCGCGCTGCGCGCCGGCATTCACAACTATCTGCGGCGTCAGAAACATATCAAAAGCTTTCATCTGGCCGCCTTTGGGGAGGGCGACGCAGGAGTCACAATCGCGGAATTTAAATGACAGAAAGGAAATACTATGGTAAGCAAACAAAAAATATTGATTGTAGACGACGATGAAAATATCGCGGAACTTTTATCTCTGTATCTGACAAAAGAATGTTTTGACACCATGATGGTCTACGACGGCGAGAAGGCTCTTGCCGCCTTCGACTCCTACCGCCCGAATCTGGTTCTGCTGGACCTGATGCTCCCGGGCATCGACGGCTATCAGGTATGCCGGGAAATCCGATCCAAATCCCAGACGCCGATCATAATGCTGTCGGCAAAAGGAGAAGTCTTCGACAAGGTTCTGGGACTGGAACTGGGCGCGGACGATTACGTGATGAAGCCGTTTGACTCCAAGGAACTGGTCGCCAGGGTAAAAGCGGTCCTCCGCCGCTATCAGCCCTCCAAAACGGATCACTCCGCGGAGGACAAGGGCAAATGCGTGGAATACCCGGGCATCGAGATTAATCTCACGAATTATACCGTCATGGTAGACGGAAAAAATGTGGAAATGCCTCCAAAAGAACTGGAACTGCTCTATTTCCTCGCGTCCTCCCCCAACCAGGTCTTTACGCGCGAACAGCTTTTGGATCAGCTCTGGGG
>CANRJU010000260.1 GCA_947631075.1 uncultured Lachnospiraceae bacterium | reverse complement strand
TCTCGTCGGTGGATGTGTTGCCCACGGCATTGGCCAGATAATAGGCAATGGCCTTGGCCGCCTCGGAATCCATCTCGGCGCCCTCCTCCAGCTTCAGAGCTGCGCTGACAGAGGTATCCTTTCGCTCGGCGTAAATGGTGCCGTCGTCCACCGGACGGTTTATGTATACGGTGGCGTCCTCGACTCCGTCAAAGTTCATCAGTCCCTTGCGGACCGACGACTGCATGGCGAGAACCGCCTTGGTCTGCTTCTCCGTGGATGAGGTGCTGATGTCGTTGTCCAGCGCGTCCTCCCACGTCATCTCATCGTCTACGATGTTATTGGATCCCATCAGAAGAACGGCGTCCGCATGCTGGGACTGCTCCACGCGAAAATGCGTCCGGCCATCGCTGTCCGCCTCTTTCTTGTAGGAGATTCCGGCCTCCGTCAGAGCGTCGTCGAACTCGGCCGCCGTATCGCCCTTCAGGGTGACAAGATCCAGGTAAGTGGGGCGGGTCAGAAAATAACCCAGCAAAACCAGGGCAAAGAAAATAGCCAGTACCACACAGATGATAATGGTCTTCTGCCTGTTTGTATATTTATTCCAAAATGCCAGTATTTTGTCCTTGATGGCAATCAGTTGATCCATCATACGTTCCATCGCTCCCCAAAACTAATCTATCGTGTGCCGCTTTAGAACTGCATATTCATCAGCGTCCGGTATGCCTCCACCGCCGTATTCTTCACGGCAACCGTGTACTGCAGGGTCGTGTTCGCCTTCTGCTGGGCGATTATCAGATCATGCAGGTTGGTGGACTCGCCGGAAGCGTACTTGATGACTTCCTCCTCCACCGCGTTGGAATAATCCTCCGTCTCGTGGACCATCTTCATGGCAGAGTCCAAAAGGCTCTCAAAGCTCACATGATTGGTCTGGTCCTTATTTTCCTGAAGCGGGTTGGTCGTGGAGTAGCGGCTCACGCTCTCCAGATTGTCAATTGCCGCCAGGCTCGCTATTGTATTCATTGTAATTCCTCATTTCTATTTCTGAGCGGCATGAAGCGAAGAGGCGATATGCTCCCTTTGCGAACGATGCGCGTCAGCGTGATCTTCATGCATTACGACTGGCCGATCTCAAGGGCCTTCGTCGCCATGCCCTTGGTGGCGTTCAGCACTGTTACATTGGCCTCGTAGGCCCTGGTGGCGTCAATCATGTTGGTCATCTCCGTCACCGTATTGACATTGGGATAGGTCACATAGCCGTCCTCGTCCGCGTCCGGGTGGGAGGGGTCGTAGACCATGTTCCCCTGGGAGGGATCCTCCACGATCCGGCTCACCTTCACGCCCTTGCCGATCCGGCTGTCGGCCAGACGGAGCGACTCGCTGAAGGTCGGATAGCTCTTCTCCTCAAACACAACCGTCTTCCGGCGGTATACGTTGCCCTTGCCGTCTCTTGTCGTATTGACATTGGCGATATTATCCGCGATGGTGTCCATGCGCGTCTGCTGCGCCGTCATGCCGGTCGCGCTGACGTCCATAGCGCCAAATATAGACATACTCAGTCCCCCTTTTGTCTCGTAATTATTTTTATTGACTCATGCCTGCCGCTAAAAACCGGGCCGCAAAACAAATTATGACCTCTTGTTCCGTACTTATTGTCTCATGCCTGCCACATCATGGTCTGTCCGTGTCATCAGGTCGTCTTGATCGCTGCCTTCAGCCTCGAAAATTCATTGTTGATGCAGCTGACCAGCGTGTAGTAATTGATCTGGTTCTTTGCCAGCTCCACGTTCTCCGTGCTGACGTCGACGTTGTTCCCGTCCGCGCGGTAGCTCAGCCCCGCCTGCTCCGTGTACGTCGTGGCCTCAAGGGTGTTCAGATCCAGTCCCGCCACTGTCTCGTCCAGCGTGTCGGTGCCCGCCACTGCGTCCGCCAGATAGGACTGGAACTGCACGTCCTTCCTCTTGTAGCCGGGCGTGTCCGCGTTGGCGATGTTGTTCGCCAGAACATCGTTCCGGTACCAGGTGGCGTCCGCCGCCTTGTCCAGCACATTGACATAGTTATATGCCCCCGACAATACCATGGAATCCACTTCCTTTCTCCTCAAAATCTTCTTACAAAAGGATCCTGTCTCACGATAAATCCCAGAAAAACGCAAAGGGCATCGTGACGTACACAACTCCATTTGCGTTTAAAGTCCACTCTCATGTGTTAATTCTATCATACTTAAATCCAAATGACAAGCATTAACTCTTTGGTTTTTCTTCCAGATATCCACAGGAGGCGTCCGCGCAGACCAGTTTGTTCCCTTTTTCCAGCAAAAGATTTCCACATTTCGGGCAGCTTTTGGACGATGGCTTCTGCCAGGTCATGACGTCGCACTCCGGATTATTTTCACAGCCGTAGTAGCGCCTTCCCTTCTGGGTCTTCTTTAAGACGATCTCCCCGCCGCACTTGGGGCACTTCACGCCGATCTTCTCATAGTAGGTCTTTGTGTTCCGGCACTCCGGGAATCCGGGACACGCGAGGAACTTGCCATGGGGGCCGTACTTGATCACCATCTTGCGCCCGCACAGCTCGCACTCGACGTCGGTCACCTCATCCTCGATCTCAATTTTTTCCAGAGCCGCTCCCGCCTGCTTCACAGACGCCTCTAAATCCGGGTAAAAATTGCGGATGACCGTCTTCCACTCCACGGTCCCCTCGGCGATTCCGTCGAGAAGCGTCTCCATGGTGGCCGTGAAATTCACGTCCACAATGCCGGGGAAGGCGCTGACCATAATGCGGTTTACAATATCTCCCAGCTCGGATAAGTAGAGATTTTTCTGCTCCTTAGCCACATAGCGCCGGGAAATCAGCGTGGAAATCGTCGGCGCGTAGGTGCTGGGGCGTCCGATGCCGAGCTCCTCCAGCGCCTTCACGAGAGACGCCTCGGTAAAATGGGCCGGCGGCTGGGTGAAGTGCTGCTCCTCCATCAGCTCGCCCAGCTTCAGCGTGGAATCCTCGCTCAGCTTCGCCAATACGGCGTTGGCCTCCTCTTTGTCCTCGTCTCCCTGATAGACCGCCATAAATCCCGGAAATACCAGCTTGGAGCCGGCGCTTGTGAACCGGTGTCCGTTGCCGTCGATCTTCACCGAGACCGTCTCGTACTTGGCGGAGTGCATCCGGCTCGCCACGAACCGCTTCCAGATCAGCTGATACAGCCGGAACTGGTCTCTGGTCAGAGAATCCTTGATCTGGGCGGGGGTCAGGTCCACATAGGTGGGGCGGATGGCCTCGTGGGCGTCCTGTATCTTCTTGCCGCTCTTTGCGGCCACGGTATTTTCAATGATATTTTCCGCCCCGTACTGCTCCGTGATAAACTGCCGGCAGGCCGCGTCCGCCTCCTCGGATATACGGGTGGAATCGGTACGCAGGTATGTGATGAGGCCGATGGTGCCGTGTCCCTTCACCGGCACGCCCTCGTAGAGCTGCTGGGCGATCTGCATCGTCTTTCTCGTGGCAAAATTCAACTGCTTAGAGCCCTCCTGCTGCAAGGTGGAGGTGATAAAGGGCAGGGGCGGCTTCTTGGAGCGCTCTCCCCGCTTGATGTCGCAAATCGAATAGGAAGCTCCCTTCAACTGCTCCATAATCGCGTCCACCTGCTCTCTGGAGGAAATCTCGCACTTGTCCGGATTGCCGTAATATTTGGCCACAAGGGGTTTCTTGATCCCCTCCACCTCAAACTTTGCCTCCAGGCTCCAGTACTCCTTGGGGATAAACGCGTCGATCTCGCTCTCCCTGTCCGCGATGATGCGGAGGGCCACCGACTGCACGCGCCCGGCGGACAGTCCCCTCTTTACCTTTTCCCACAAAAGGGGGCTGATGGAGTATCCCACCATGCGGTCGAGAACTCTCCTGGCCTGCTGGGCGTCCACCAGGTCCATGTCGATGTCACGGGACTGCTTGATGGACTGCTTCACCGCGTTCTTGGTAATTTCATTAAATGTGATGCGGCGCGTCTTATCGGGATCTAAATTCAGCGCGTGGCACAGATGCCAGGAAATCGCCTCTCCCTCCCGGTCAGGGTCCGTGGCCAGATAGATCTTATCGGCCTTCTTCGCTGCCTTGCGAAGTCTGGCCAGCAATTCTCCCT
>CANRJU010000259.1 GCA_947631075.1 uncultured Lachnospiraceae bacterium | reverse complement strand
GCTAATACACCGCTCGCCCAATATGGACACGCTGGTGGCGCTGGGCTCCGCCGCCAGCTTCGGCTGGAGCGTATGGGTGCTCTTCATGATGACGAGGGCCCAGGCCGACGGGGACATGGGGGCGGTCATGGACTACATGATGGACCTCTATTTTGAGTCGGCGGGCACGATTTTGTCCCTGATTACCCTGGGGAAAATGCTGGAGGCGCGCTCCAAGGGAAAGACGACGGACGCGCTCAAGGGACTGATGAAGCTGGCTCCTCAGAAAGCCGTCGTGGTGCGCGGGGGCGAGGAGCGCGAGGTCGACATTCGGGAAGTGAAAAAAGGAGATATTTTCGTGGTGCGTCCGGGGGAAAATATTCCGGTGGACGGCGTGGTGCGGGAAGGAAGCAGCGCGGTCAATGAGGCGGCGCTGACCGGGGAGAGTATCCCGGTAGATAAGGAGGCCGGGGACGAGGTGTCGGCGGCCACGGTGAACCAGTCCGGTTTCTTGCGCTGCGAGGCTACGCGGGTGGGAGAGGACACGACGCTGTCCCAGATCATCCGCATGGTCAGCGACGCGGCAGCCACGAAGGCGCCGATTGCCAAGGTGGCGGATCGGGTGTCAGGCGTGTTTGTTCCTGTTGTAATCGGAATCGCAATCGTTACACTGGCGGCGTGGCTCCTAGCGGGACAGACGGTGGGCTACGCGCTGGCCAGGGCCATTTCTGTACTGGTGATCAGCTGCCCCTGCGCGCTGGGCCTGGCCACGCCGGTGGCCATTATGGTGGGAAATGGCGTGGGCGCGAAAAATGGAATTATGTTTAAGACGGCGGCCTCTCTGGAGGCGACGGGAAAAGTGTCCGTGGTGGCACTAGACAAGACAGGCACTATTACGGAGGGCGACCCGCGGGTGACGGATATTCTGCCCGCGGAGGGCGTGACGGAACAGGAACTTTTGCAGTGCGCCGGGGCGCTGGAAGCAAAGAGCGAGCACCCGTTAGCACGGGCGGTCATGATTCATGTGCGGGAGCGGGGAATCCCCTTTGCGGAGGCGGCGGAATTTCAGGCTTTGCCGGGCAACGGACTGCGGGGAGTCAGAGAGGGAAAGCGGTTATTGGGCGGCAATGCTTCTTTTGTGGGCGAACAGGTAGTGATGCCTGGTCCGTGGCGGGAGCGGGCGGAAAATCTGGCGGATGAGGGCAAGACGCCTCTGTTTTTCGCGGAGGAGGACCGGCTGCTCGGCATAGTGGCCGTGGCGGATGTGGTCAAGGAGGACAGCGCCGAGGCCATTGAGGAGCTGCGCAATATGGGAATCCGGGTGGTCATGGTCACCGGCGACAATGAGGGGACGGCGCGGGCCATCGCCGCAAGAGCCGGTATCCTCGGCAAAAATGTAATTGCCGGCGTTCTGCCCGGCGACAAGGAAGCCGTAATCGAAGCGCTCCAGAAGGAGGGCAAGGTGGCGATGGTGGGGGACGGCATCAACGACGCGCCCGCGCTGACACGCGCCGATATAGGAATTGCCATCGGAGCCGGGACGGACATTGCCGTGGACGCGGCGGACGTGGTGCTGATGAAAAGCAGGCTGCGGGATGTGCCGGCGGCGATCCGGCTGAGCCGGGGGACGCTGCGGAACATTCACGAGAACCTGTTCTGGGCATTTATCTACAATATTATCGGGATTCCGCTGGCGGCGGGTGTGTGGATTCCGCTCTTTGGCTGGCAGTTAAATCCCATGTTCGGGGCGGCGGCCATGAGTTTGTCCAGCTTCTGTGTGGTGACCAACGCCCTGCGGCTGAATTTTTTAAAAATCTATGATTCCAGGAGGGATTATAAGATAAAGAAAAAACGCGTCAAAAATAGCGGTCGCGTCACAGACGAGAACAACTCAAATGACGGCCGCATTATGAATGGCGCGGGAAAAAAAGAAAGTGAGGAAATGAAAATGACAAAGACAATGAACATTGAGGGAATGATGTGCGAGCACTGCGAGAACCGCGTGAAAAAGACTTTGGAGGCTATGCCTCAGGTGGATGAGGCGCAGGTGAGCCACGAAAAGGGAACGGCGGTCGTTACCCTGAACGCGGACGTATCGGACGAGGAGCTGAAAAAGGCAGTGGAGGCGCAGGACTACAAGGTGACTTCCATCGCATGATGAAAGCAGATGGGACTTGGGGCATGTATTTTGTGGAGACGTGAAATACATAGCCCTTTTGTTATGTTTAAAAATTTTTCGCGATAAATAAGTCATGAATATTCGCGGTCAAAATACCTTTTGATATAAAAATCATAGAATAAATAATAAGAAATATATGCTTATAAACGGAGGTCTATATGAGCGTTTACCATTTTCTTGTGCTGGGATCCGAGCGCCGTCAGCGCTATCTCGCGGAGCTTCTGCGGGAGCGGGGGCATGACGTGAGGGAAGCGGGATTTTTCCCGCCGGGAAAAATCCCGCCGGAAAAAGTCCCTTCGGAGGAAGTACCGCCGGGGCATTACGATGCGAGGTTGCGTTCGGTTCCGAGAGCGGAGGAAAACCTGCCAGGGCACTACGACGCGGCGCTGCTCCCGGTTCCGGAGACGGAGAAATATCTGCGCGCGAATCTGGAAAATTTTCAGACGGGGCAGAAAATCTACGGCTGCAATTTTCCTGTGGAACTGCTGGAGGAGTGCGGCCGGAGGGGATTGTGCTGCATCGACTACATGAAGGCGGAGGGCGTTGCCAGCAAAAACGCCATCGCCACGGCGGAGGGCGCGATCGCGGAGGCGCTGAAGGGAGCCTGCGTCAGCATCCACGGCAGCCGGGCCCTGGTGGCGGGGTACGGGCGTTGCGGGGAGGTGCTGGCGGATAAGCTCCTCTCTCTGCGGGCGGAAGTGACCGCGTTAGACAGAAAGGGAGAAAAGCGGGCCAAAGCCGCCGCCCATGGCTGCCAGGCCCTCTCCTTTGAGGAGGCGCCGGATGCGATGGGGCAGTTTGACTACATTTTTAACACGATTCCGGCCCCGGTGCTGACAGAATCCCTTCTCCGGCACATAAAAAAAGAGGCGGTCATCATTGACATCGCCTCGCGTCCGGGGGGAGTGGATTATTCCTACTGCGAAAAAAGGGGGATAAACGCCCGGCTGTGCCTGGGACTTCCCGGTAAATATGCACCAAAATCTGCCGCTCAAATATTATTGGAAGTAATAGAGAAAACAATAGCGGGCAGGTAGCGGAATATGAGCAAAGAGAAGGAGCGAACCGTTGGCTTTGCCATAACCGGTTCTTTTTGCACATACGAGAAAATTAAAGAGGTACTGAGACAGCTGGTAGAGCAGGGCGACCGCGTGATTCCCATTTTTTCGGATCAGGCCCAGAATATAAACAGCCGTTTTGGAAGCGCCAGAGATTTCATCATCGAGGTCCAGCAGATCACGGGAGAGCACGGGATTTTTACAATCCAGGAGGCGGAGCCCATCGGGCCCAAGGCGCTTTTGGACATTCTGGTGATTGCCCCCTGTACGGGAAATACCCTGGCGAAACTCAGCCACGGAATCACCGATTCGCCGGTTCTGATGGCGGCGAAGGCGCACATGAGAAATGAGCGGCCCGTGGTCGTGGGCGTATCGACCAACGACGCGCTGGGCGCCAACCTGAAAAACATCGGGGAGCTGATGAATACGAAAAATATGTATTTCGTTCCCTTTGGGCAGGACGACTGCGTGAAAAAGCCGAAATCGATGGTCGCCCACTGGGAGCTCGTAAACGACACGGTCGCCGCGGCCCTGGAGGGACGCCAGCTTCAGCCGGTCATACGATAAAGCTATGTCGGCGGTTGCAGACATTTGCCGCGTAATCATCATGTGGCGGGAAAATCGGGAGACAGTTACCGCAAAAGCCACTATGCGACGTGAAAAAGGGAACTACCGCTTAACAGGTAAAAGCGGCGGCTCCCTTTTTTTGTCCTCTGATTTTTATAATTGGAGGGACACCTTATATTTTTTCAGAAAATAGTCAAATTGCAGAAGATAGGCGATCATCTGCGGCCCCGCCATGAGCTGGCCGTACCAGGGAGAGCCGTAATCCTTCGGGTTATCCAAAAACTGGTTCAGGGCGGGCATATTGAGAAGGGGGCGCAGGGGGCTTCCCGCGTCGGCCAGGGATTCCCTCAGCCGCCCGGC